>NZ_JBBCBW010000029.1:0-60908 GCF_037204085.1 Variovorax sp. CCNWLW235
GCCGTGATCAACGTGACCGATCGTGCCCACGTTCACGTGCGGCTTGGTGCGGGTGAATTTACCTTTTGCCATTTTTCGACTCCGAAAAAAACGATTTCAACGTATGCAGATGGATTGCAAACCTGCCGTTGCAACCCCCAAAAACTGGTGCCCTTTGCGGGAATCGGACCCGCGACCTCTCCCTTACCAAGGGAGTGCTCTACCACTGAGCCAAAAGGGCTTTGTCTAACCAATCGCTTCCGGCGTCGAACCGGGTCTCTGGAGCGGGAGACGGGAATCGAACCCGCGTCATCAGCTTGGAAGGCTGGGGTTCTACCATTGAACTACTCCCGCATCGGGGGCACTCAAAGGCACCCAAAGCGCTAGATCCAATCGCTCTTAGAAACCAAATTCATCGCTGGTGGAGAGGGCTGGATTCGAACCAGCGTACTCGTAAGAGGGCAGATTTACAGTCTGCTGCCATTAACCACTCGGCCACCTCTCCGGCGAACCTCGAAATATAGCACGGTTTTGTGACTTCACAGAACCCCCAGCACCAATAAGACGCGGGAAACACACGAGGCGAACTGGCGGGAATTATCCGCGAAATCAGCCGCCCTGCTGGTGCGCCTCCCTCCAGGCACGCGCTTCGCCGAAATGCCCGCAGCCGATGAAGGGCACGGGCGGGCGCATCGCGGAAAGGGGCGAGGGATGGTTCGACATCAACACCTTGTGGCGGTCGATGTCGATCAACGCGCGCTTGCTTTGTGCATGCGAGCCCCACAGCATAAAAACAACAGGTTTTGCACTCTCTGATACATGCCGGATGACTGCATCGGTCAGCACCTCCCAGCCGCGCCCTGAATGGCTGGCTGGCTGCCCCTCTTCCACCGTGAGGCAGGTGTTGAGCAGCAGCACCCCGCGGGTCGCCCACTTCACCAGGCTGCCACCCGGGTCAGGAAACGGCGGCGGAGCCGTTCCAAGGTCGCGCTGAAGCTCCTTGAAGATGTTGCGCAGCGACGGCGGCAGCGCCACGCCGGGGGCCACCGAAAAGGCCAATCCTTCCGCCTGGCCACGCCCGTGGTACGGGTCCTGGCCCAGGATCACCACGCGCACGTCGTCGGGCGGCGTCAGTTCGAGCGCCCGCAGCGGCCGGGGCGGAAAAATCACGGCACCGGCGTCGAGGCGCTCACGCAGAAAACCCAGCAGGTTCTGCCCCACGACGCCGCCGAAGAACCCATCGACCAGCGGCTGCCAGCCCGGCGCCACCGGCCAGTCGGCAGGGTCGCTGCTCGCCAGCTGATCGGGCCGGCTCATTTGAAAAGTGCGGCGAGTGCCTCGCCCGGCTCCTTGGCGCGCATGAAGGCCTCGCCGACCAGGAAGGCATGCACGCCGGCCGCACGCAAGGTGGCCACTTCTTCGCGCGTGGCAATGCCCGATTCGGTGACGGCCAGCCGATCGGCCGGCAGCCGCGGCAGCAGGTCGATGGTGGCCTGGATCGAGACCTCGAAGTTGCGCAGGTTGCGGTTGTTCACGCCGATGAGCGGCGTCTTGAGCTTGAGCGCGCGGTCGAGCTCGGCCGCGTCGTGCACTTCGACCAGCACCGCCATGCCCAGCCCGCGTGCAATGGCTTCGTAGTCCTTCATCTGCGCATCGTCGAGGCAAGCCGCAATCAAGAGAATCGCGTCGGCGCCCATCGCACGCGATTCGTACACCTGATAGGGATCGACGATGAAATCCTTGCGCAGCACCGGCAGCTCGCAAGAGGCGCGCGCCTGCTTGAGGTAGTCGACGCCACCCTGAAAAAACTGCTTGTCGGTCAGCACCGAAAGGCAAGCCGCGGTGATTTCGCCGTCACCCTCCGCATAGCTCTGTGCGATGTCGGCCGGAATGAAGTCTTCGCGCAGCACGCCCTTGCTCGGGCTCGCCTTCTTGACCTCGGCAATCACCGCGGCCTGCCCGGCGGCGATCTTGGCGCGCAGGGCGCCTTCGAAATCGCGCGTCAGCACGCGGCTCTCGGCGTCGAAGCGCACGGCTTCGAGCGGGCTCCTTTTCTGCGCTGCAGCAATTTCCTGCCGCTTGACCGCGATGATCTTGTCGAGGATGTCGGACATGTTCTGTTTTCGTCTTTAGCGGTTGTTCAAACCGTTGTGGAAGCCTTGACCAGTTCGGCCAGCTTGTTCCGCGCCGCACCCGAAGCCACGGCTTCGCGCGCGCGCTCGATGCCGGCGGCCATCGAATCGGCCACATTGGCGGCATACAAGGCCGCGCCTGCGTTCAGCAGCACGATGTCGAGCGCCGGACCGGCCTGATTGTCGAGCACCCCCAGCAGCATGGCCTTCGACTGCTCGGGCGTTTCCACGCGCAGCGTGCGGTTGCTCGACATGGCAAAGCCGAAGTCTTCGGGGTGCAGTTCGTACTCGCGGATCTCGCCGTCCTTGAGTTCGCCGACCATAGTCGCAGCGCCCAGCGAAATCTCGTCCATGCCGTCGCGTCCGTACACAACCAGGGCGTGTTCGGTGCCCAGCCGCTGCAGTGCGCGCACCTGGATGCCCACCAGGTCGGGGTGGAACACGCCCATCAGGATGTTCGGTGCGCCCGCCGGATTGGTCAGCGGCCCCAGGATGTTGAAGATCGTCTTGATGCCGAGCTCCTTGCGCACCGGCGCCACGTTCTTCATGGCCGGATGGTGGTTGGGCGCGAACATGAAGCCGATGCCCACCTCTTCGATGGAGCGCGCAATCTGTTCCGGCTGCAGGTTGATGTTCACGCCGAGCGATTCCAGCACGTCGGCGCTGCCCGACTTGCTCGACACGCTGCGCCCGCCGTGCTTGCTCACCTTGGCGCCGGCCGCGGCCGCCACGAACATCGAGCAGGTAGAAATATTGAAGGTGTGCGAGCCGTCGCCACCGGTGCCGACGATGTCGACCAGGTGCGTGGTGTCCTTCACCGGCACCTTGGTGGAGACCTCGCGCATCACCTGCGCCGCGGCCGTGATCTCGCCGATGGTTTCCTTCTTGACGCGCAGGCCCGTGATCAGCGCCGCCATCATCACCGGCGAGCACTCGCCGCTCATGATGAGCCGCACGATGTGCAGCATCTCGTCGTGGAACACCTCGCGGTGCTCGATGGTGCGCTGCAGCGCTTCCTGGGGGGTGATCATGGTGAGTCTCCTCGGTGTTTTTTCAGTGGCCGGCGCGACCGGCCGGCGCGTCCGTGAATGCAAGCTTGAGGCCGAAGCCGATGAACAGCACGCCTGCCGCGCGATCGAGCCAGTGCATGCCTTTTTGCACCGCGCTTCTGCGCGCCATCCAGCCCGCGAATGCGGCCCATGCCACAACGATGGGAATGGAGTTCAGGTTGAACAGGACGCCTAGCATGACGAAGTAGAGGCTCTTGTTGTCGGCGTCGGGTGCGATGAACTGCGGCACGAACGCCAGGAAGAACAAGGCCACCTTGGGGTTCAGCACATTGGTCCAGAAACCGCCGAGAAAGATCTCCTTGAGCCCGCGCTCGGCGGAGCCCGCGGCAGCCGCTTGCATATCGGCGGGCGGCTTGGCACGCGACAGCACCATGCGCACGCCAAGGTACAGCAGGTAAGCCGCGCCCACGTACTTGAGCACCGTAAAGGCGGCCGCCGAGGTGGCCAGCAGCGTACCGACGCCGACCGCCGCCGCGAAGATATGGACGAAGCAGCCGGTGAGAACGCCGAACCCGCCCACAATGCCGGCACGCACGCCCGAGCGCAACGAGTTCGTCACGATGTAGAGCACGTCCGGTCCCGGCGTCAGGTTCAGCAGCCAGCCTGCGGCAATGAAAGCGAGCAGATGCGGAAGGTCGGGCATCGCGGGCTCCTTGTTTCCCTGATATCAGGCGCTGAAGAAGCCGCGGATAGCGGCAACGGCGCGATCCACGCCCGCCGCATCCACGTCGAGGTGCGTCACGAAGCGCAGCCGATAGAGCCCCGTCGCAAGAATGCCCTGCTGGTTCAGATGCGCGATCAGTTCCGAAGAGCGCGCCTGCGCTGCACCCGTCAGGTCGACAAACACGATGTTGGTGTGCGGCGCCTCGACCTTCAGGCCTTCGATGCCTTCAAGCCCCTGTGCCAGCCGTTGCGCGAGCGCGTGGTCATCGGCCAGCCGGTCGATGTGGTGGTCGAGCGCGTGCGATGCCGCAGCCGCAAGCAGGCCTGCCTGCCGCATGCCGCCGCCCGCCATCTTGCGGATGCGGTGCGCCCGCGCAATGAACTCGCGCGACCCCACCAGCGCCGAGCCGATCGGCGCGCCCAGGCCCTTGCTGAAGCAGACCGACACGCTGTCGAAGCATTGCGCAATGCGGCGGGCTTCTGCACGGATGTCGCTGCGCTTGTTCAGCGCAGCCTGCGCCGTCGCGGCATTGAAGAGACGCGCACCGTCCAAATGCCGCTGCAACCCCTTGCTCTTGGCCAGATCGGTCGCGGCTTGAACGTAGTCGAAGGGCAGCAGCTTGCCGCCCAGCGTGTTCTCCAGCGCCAGCAGCCGCGTACGCGCAAAGTGCGCGTCGTCGGGCTTGATGGCCGCCTCGATCTGCGCAAGCGGCAGCGTGCCGTCGGGCGCATGGTCGAGCGGCTGCGGCTGCACGCTGCCGAACACCGCGGCCCCGCCGCCTTCCCAGCGGTAGCAGTGCGCCTGCTGGCCGACGATGTACTCGTCGCCGCGCCCGCAGTGCGAAAGAATGGCGCACAGGTTGCTCTGCGTGCCGGTCGGCACGAACAGCGCCGCTTCGAAGCCCAGCAGCGCCGCGATCTTTTCCTGCAGCGCATTCATGCTCGGATCGGTGCCGAAAACATCGTCGCCGAGCGGCGCCGCCATCATGGCCTCGCGCATCGCCGGGGTGGGTTGCGTGACGGTGTCGCTGCGCAGGTCGACGATGGAGGAGCGGTCGGTCATGGCGGTCAATCCAAAAAGTTCTTGAGCATCGCGTGGCCGTGCTCAGTAAGAATCGATTCAGGGTGGAACTGCACGCCTTCGATGCGCACGTCATGCGCAAACCCGGTGTGCCGCACGCCCATGATCTCCCCGTCATCGGTCCACGCGGTAATCGCCAATTCCTTCGGGCAGCTCTCGCGCTCGATGGAAAGCGAGTGGTACCGGTTGACGATGAACTTCTCGGGCAGCCCTGCAAACACGCCTTCTTGCGTGGTCGTGATCTCGCTGGTCTTGCCGTGCATGAGCTGCTGCGCGCGAATGATCTTGCCGCCGAAGGCTGCGCCAATGGCTTGGTGGCCGAGGCACACGCCAAGAATCGGCAGCTTGCCTGCGAAAGCCTCGATGGCTGCCACCGACACGCCCGCTTCCGCTGGCGAACACGGTCCCGGCGACACGACCAGCCGAGTCACGCCAGAAGCGATCAGCTCGCCGATCTGCGCCACCGTGATCTCGTCGTTGCGGTGCACCTGAACATCCGCACCCAGCTCGCCAAAGTACTGGACGATGTTGTAGGTGAACGAATCGTAGTTGTCGATCATCAGCAGTTTCATGGCTTGCTCACAATCCGGTGCACGCCCTTGACGACGGGGAACACGTTGAAGTTGATCAGAAGGCCCAGTTTGAGCCCCGAGAGACGCAGCGCGGCAAGCACCTGCGCGCGATGCAGGTCGGTCAGCACGTCGACCGCCTTGAGCTCCACGATGACCGATTGCTCGACCACGAAGCCTGCGCGGTACACCTCGCCGAGCGAGCGGCCCTTGTAGCTGGCCGAAAGCGCCACGCCCTGCGCAAAGCCGATCTCGCGCTCGGCAAGTTCGATGGCCAGCGCGGCGGCGTACGCCCCTTCGTCGAGCCCCGTGCCGAGCACGCGCTGCACCTCGACTGCGGCGCCGATGATCTCGTGCGAAAAATCGTTCTGGATGTCAGGCACATTGCTCATTCCAACCCCTCCTCGACCAGTTCGGCAGCGCGCAGCAATGCGCGCGCCTTGGCCTCCGTTTCTTTCCACTCCAGCTCAGGCACCGAATCCGCCACCACGCCGGCCGCGGCCTGCACGTGCAGCATCTGGTCCTTCACGATGCCGGTGCGGATGGCAATGGCCACATCCATGTCGCCCGCGTAGCTGATGTAGCCGCAGGCGCCGCCGTAGAGGCCGCGCTTGGTGGGCTCGAGCTGGTCGATGAGTTCCATCGCATGCACCTTGGGTGCGCCCGTCAGCGTGCCCGCCGGGAACGTGGCCTTGAGCACGTCGATGGCGGTCATGCCGTCTTTCAGCGTGCCTTCGACATTGCTCACGATGTGCATCACGTGGCTGTAGCGCTCCACCGCGAAGGCCTCGGTCACCTTCACGGTGCCGGTCTTGGCAATGCGGCCGATGTCGTTGCGCGCAAGGTCGATCAGCATCACGTGCTCGGCACGTTCCTTCGGGTCGTTGATGAGCTCTTCCTCGGCAGCCTTGTCGAGTTCCAGCGAAGCACCGCGCGGGCGCGTGCCGGCCAGCGGGCGGATGGTGATCTTCTGCTCGCCCTCGCCTGCGTTCTCCTGGCGCACCAGGATCTCGGGCGAAGCGCCCACCACGTGGAAGTCGCCCAGGTGGTAGTAATACATGTACGGCGACGGATTCAGCGAACGCAGCGCGCGGTACAGCGACAGCGGCGATTCGGTGTACCGCTTGCTGATGCGCTGGCCCACCTGCACCTGCATGAAGTCGCCGGCGGCAATCATGTCCTTGGCGCGTTCCACCGCAGCAAGATAGTCCGCCTTGGCAAAGCTGCGCTCGGGCGGATGCGGCTGCGTGGGCTTCACGATGGGCGCGCTCACCGAGTACTTGAGCTTTTCCTTCAGTTCGCGCAGGCGGCGCTTGCCTACCGCGTAGGCCTCAGGCTGCTTCGGATCGGCATAGACGATCAAGTACAGCTTGCCCGAGAGGTTGTCGATGACGGCCAGTTCCTCGCACTGCAGCAGCAGGATGTCGGGGCAGCCCAGCGCATCGGGCGGGCAGCTTTTTTCGAGCTTGCGCTCGATGTGGCGCACCGTGTCGTAGCCGAAGTAGCCCGCAAGACCGCCGCAAAAACGCGGAAGCCCCGGCCGCAGCGCCACCTTGAAGCGCTTCTGGTATTCGGCGATGAAATCCAGCGGATTGCCCGCGGCGGTTTCGACCACCTGACCGTCGGTCACCACCTCGGTCACGGCCTCCGCGCCAAAACCGCTGGCACGCAGCAGCGTGCGTGCAGGCAGGCCGATGAAGCTGTAGCGCCCGAAGCGCTCGCCCCCCACCACCGATTCGAGCAAAAAGCTGTGCTTGCCGCCGCCCTGCGAATGGGCCAGCTTGAGATAGAGGGAAAGAGGGGTCTCGAGGTCGGCAAAAGCCTCGGCCATCAGCGGAATACGGTTGTAGCCCTGGGCGCTGAGGCTCTTGAATTCAAGTTCGGTGATCACGGATTCGTTCTCCAGTTGCCTCGCGGCGCTTCTTGGCCGGTGGCAAGGTCATTCACGGGTGGTCCGGCGTCTGCAGCGATCCGGTACCGCGGGCGCACGGCGTGCGCCGTGCAATCAAACAGTCAGCGATGTATGGCTACGCCAGGGCCAGGCTCCCCGGCTGCCTTGACCTGTTTGAATGATGTGATGAACGAACATGGAGCGTGGAGTTTAGCCCACGAAAACGCCATGCGCGCAATGGCCGCCTTCAGGGTTCCTCCGGAGAACCAGGAGTAAAACGAAAAGATACATTCGAACGACCGTTCGCAAACCGAGGAGATTACGTGCCCGCTGCTTCGCTTCCATTCCTGCCGCTCTCCCGCTTTGCCGTGCTTGCCTGCGCCGCTGCAATCGCCACTTGCGCCTCGGCCGCGCAGATCGACGTGGCCGGCGTGAAGCTGGACGACACCCTTGCCCTGCGCGGCAGCACCCTGCAGCTCAACGGCGCGGGCGTGCGCTACAAGGCTGTCTTCAAGGTGTACACCGCCGGCTTCTACGTGGGCAAGAAAGTCTCCACGCCCGAAGAGGCGCTGGCGGCACCTGGGCCCAAGCGCGTGGCCATCACCATGCTGCGCGACATCGAGGCCAACGAACTCGGCAAGTTCTTCACCAAGGGCGTGGAAGAAAACACGCCCAAGAGCGACATGGTCAACCTCATTCCGGGGCTGCTGCGCATGGGCCAGATGTTTGCCGACCAGAAGCAGCTCAAGGCCGGCGACACCTTCACCATCGACTGGCTGCCCGGCACCGGCACGCTGGTGACCGTGCGCGGCGTGCCGCAGCCCGACCCGGTGAAGGAGCCGGCTTTCTTCAATGCGCTGCTGCGCATCTGGCTCGGCCCGGCACCCGCCGACTGGAAGCTGAAGGACGCGCTGCTCGGAAAACAGTAGCCCGCCAACCGGGCCGCACGCGCCGCGCGTTTTTCAGACTGTCGCGCGGCCCAGCTCGGCCAGCGAATCCAGGAAGCCATCGGCATCCACGCCGCGCACCGGTTCGCCGTGGTTGTAGCCGTAGGTCACCAGCACCACCGGGCATCCGGCGGCACGTGCGGCCCTGGCGTCGTTGCTCGAATCGCCGATCATCAGCGTGCGCGCGGGATCGGTGCCCAGCGCCTCGCAGGTCTTCAGCAGCGGCAGCGGGTCCGGCTTCTTGCGCGCGAAAGCATCGCCGCCAAATGCGAATTCGAAGAATCCGTCGAGCCCCTTCGCCGCCAGCAACGGCTTGGCGAACGAGGTGGGTTTGTTGGTGAGGCACGCCAGGCGCAGCCCGCGCGCGCGCAGCGCCTTCAACCCCTCGGGCACGCCGGGGTACACCGCCGAGTGCTGCCCGTTGATGGTCAGGTAATGGTGCTGGTAGCGCTCCCAGGCGCGATCGAAAAGCTCTTCGGCCCGCGCGCGCAGCGCATCCGCGCCGGCCGCCGAAGCCGCATCGCCGCCGGACGCCATCACGTGCGCGAGCGCGGAAAGAATCAGATGCTCCGAACCCTTGCCCACCATTTTTTCGACAGCGGCCGGTGGCACCGGCGGCAGCGAAAGGTCGGCGAGCATGTGGTTCAGCGACACAGCGAAATCGCCGAGCGTGTCGACCATGGTGCCATCGAGATCGACGATCGCGGCATCGAAGCGGGTGTGGTCGAGGCCAATAGAGTTCAAAACGGATAAGTAAGAGCTGGAGAACTGGCCATCACTTTACCGAGCCCCGGGGCATTCGGGTTCGGCCGTCGGGCCCACTCTGAAGCATAAAGTTGCAGGATTCATAAAAGGTAACATATCGGCCGTTCACCCATCGGGCGTTCTGCTCTGGCTGGACATCGCCCCCTGATCAGCGGGGCAACAGTTCAACTTACGCGCAGCCTTTCGGGGCACTCGCGCGCCTGCTGGAGAGGAACCCGCCGATGAACCGGATCTACCGCGTTGTCTTCAACTGCTGCACAGGCATGTGGCAGGCCGTCAGTGAAACCGCGCATGGACGCCATAGAACAGCCTCGTTCGGTGACGCAAGCCGGAGCCGAATGGCATGGCCCCTGCGCACGCTGGTCGCGGCAATGGGCTTGGCGCTGGCGCAAGTCGCGAGCGCGCAGGTGCCTGGGGGCGGAACCATCACAGGTGGCACCGGCGTAATCGACTCGTCGGATCCGGCGGCAGTGTGGGTCGATGCGACGTCGAGCCGGACGGCAATCGATTGGGGATCCTTCAATCTGGGATCAGGGGCCTACGTCATCTTCAGCCAGCCGGACACCCAAGCAACCGTGCTCAACAGCATCAACTCGGGCGTTCCAAGCTGGCTCGGGGGTACGTTGGAGGCCAACGGCCAGGTATTTCTGCAGAACCGGGCGGGGCTCACCTTTAGCGACACAGCGATCGCGTACGTCGGCGGGCTGTTGGCCACCTCACTGGTCATGCCTTCCAGCCGTTTCATGAACGGCGCCTATGAGCTGGAAACGGTAGCCGGATCGTCGGGAAGGGTTGCCAACAGCGGCACCATCACTGCGACTGCGAGCTCGGTGGCCCTGCTGGGCGGCGGCGTTTTCAACAGCGGTGAGATCAACTCCGCGGGCGGCATCGACCTGGCGGCCGCCGACAAGGCATTGCTCTTCCAGGGAGCCAATGAGTTCAATGTTGCCGTAACCCGCGCACTGCAAGTGCAGCTCGGCGCGGAGGCCGTGAGGAACACCGGTACCGGCATTCTGCGCGCGCCAGGCGGCCGCGTCAGCCTGCGGGCGTATGCGGAACCAGGCCTATACAACAGTCTCATTACAAACGACGGCGTCATCGATACCTCGTCCATAAACGGCGACGATGGATCGGTCTATTTCATCGCCAGTGGGGCCGGCGAAATTGCCGTTTCGGGCAGCGGGAGCGTCAATGCGGGCGGCAACGGCGTGGTCACGTTCTTCGTCGACAACGATGTCGAACAGACAGGCACATACACTGCCCGCGCGTTGGAGGGTTCCATTTCCGGCAACGCGACCTTTTCAAGCGGCAGCAACTGGATCAAGGCGCTGAACACGCTGGACGTGTCGGGCAATCTGGTCCTGCACAACGCCGTCGAACTGACGCAGGCAGGCCCGCTGTCGGTCGGCGGCACCAGCAAATTCGAGATGAGCGGATATGACCTGACGCTCACGAACGCCGCAAACACCTTCGGCGGTGCGGTCACGGTAAACGCCGCCAACGTGGCCCTGACCAGCAGCGGCGCGCTCAGCTTGCAGGGCACGGTGTCCGGCAGCCTGAATGCACGCACCGCCGGCGCAATCACCCAAAGCGAAGCGCTCACCGTCACCGGCCAGAGCATCTTGGACAGTTCCAGCTCTCCGATCACGCTGACCGATGCGGGCAACGACTTCGGCGGCACCGTCCACGTGAGCGGAGGTTCCACGCAGATCAGAGACAGCAACGCCCTGGCGCTCGGAACAGTGGCCACGAGCGATCTCACCATCACCAGCAACGGTGCATTGAGCCTGGGCAGCGGCGTCGTCAACGGCACGCTGGCTGCCGTGAGCAATGGAGGCACCGTCAGCCAGACAGGTTCGATCACCGTCGCGGGCAATGCCTCGATCAATGCAGGCGCGGGTGCGATCACGCTTTCGAACCCGGGCAACGACTTTCAGGGTGTTGTCTCCCTCATCGGCGCAACTGCCCAGGTAAGCAACAGCAGCAACCTGGCGCTCGGCGCGGTCACCATGACCAACGGACTTACGCTCGATGTCAATGGCACGGCCTCCACCACCCAGGCGCTGTCGGCCGGCACGGTGGCCATCGACGCAGGCACGCTGCGCGTGGACCACGCTCTCACGACAAATGCGGTGCAAGTGGGCAATGGCGGCGCGCTTAGAGGCACCGGCGCCATCTCGGGCGCCGTCAACGTGGCTTCGGGCGGCACGCTGAGCGGCACCGGGGGCTCTACGCTGACCATGGGTGCGCTCACCCTCGACAGCGGCGCAACCGTGGATGTGACGCTGGGCGCGCCCGGCACGGCCGGCCTCTTCAAGACCAATGCACTGACACTGGACGGCACGCTCGACGTGCACGACATCGGAGGCTTCGGCGCGGGCGTGTACCGGCTCTTCGACTACACCGGCCCTCTGATCGACCACGGGCTCGACATTGGCAGCGCGCCTGCAAGCAGCGTGCTGGGCCTGCAAACCGCCGTGGCCGGACAAGTCAACCTGGTGAACGTTGCCGGGCAGCCTCTGGTTTTCTGGGACGGCGATGCGGCAGGCACGGCCAACAACAACGTGGTCAATGGCGGCAGCGGCACCTGGACAGCCACCTCCGCCAACTGGACCACGGCCGACGGCAGCCTCAACGCCAGCATCACGCCGACACCCGGGTTCGCCATCTTCCAGGCCGCGCCCGGTACTGTCACGGTGAGCAAAGCCCAAGGCGCTATCGCCGTCACCGGCATGCAGTTCGCGAGCAACGGCTATCGGCTCGAGGGCGATGCAATCGCGCTGAGCGGCGCGCACGCCATCGTCCGCGTGGGCGACGGCAGCGCGGCCAGCGCCGGCTACACCGCCACCATTGCCAACAGCCTCACCGGCTCCGCGCAGCTGGAGAAGACCGACGCGGGCACCCTGGTGCTGAGCGGCGCAAACAGCTACACCGGCGGCACCCTGGTAAGCGGCGGCACCTTGCAGGGAACCACCACCAGCCTGCGCGGCGACATCGTCGCCAACAACTCCACGGTCGCCTTCGTGCAGGACACGGCAGGCAGCTTTGCAGGAACGCTGAGTGGTAACGGATCGCTCCGCAAGGCGGGCAGCGGCACGCTGACGCTGACAGGCGCGCACGCCTATGCGGGCGGAACCACCATCGAGGCCGGCACGCTGGTTGGCGGCGCAAACAGCTTTGGCACCGGCGCCATCGTCAACCGGGCGGCATTGGTGATCGACCAGGCCAGCGATGCGATGTTCGCCAACAGCGTCTCCGGCAGCGGCAGCCTCACGAAAACCGGCGCGGGCACGCTGCGCCTTTCGGCAGCCAATACCTATGGCGGCGGCACGACCATTGATGCGGGCACGCTGGTGGGCGGTGCCCGCAGCTTCGGCAGCGGAGCAATCGTGAATCGTGGCGCATTGGTGATCGACGAGGCCTCGGACATCGCTTTCAGCAATGCGCTTTCCGGCAACGGCAGCACAAGAAAGGTCGGCGCGGGCCTGGTCACCTACGCCGGCGACGGTTCAGCCTACACCGGCACCTTCACTGTGGACGGCGGCGCCTTCTCGGTCAACGGAACGCTGGGTGCGCAGATGGTCATCGGCAGCGGCGCAATGCTCAAGGGCATCGGCAATGTGGGCAGCACCACGCTTGCTGCCGGCGCAACGGCGGCGCCGGGCAACTCCATCGGCACCCTGCGCGTCAACGGTAATCTGGTGTTTCAACCCGGCTCGGCCTACCAGATCGAGATCGATGCCGCGGGGCACAGCGACCGCATCGACGTGACGGGGAGCGCCACGCTGGGCGGCGCGTCCGCCACGGTGCTCGCGGCCAACGGCGACTGGGCGCCGGTTACCCGCTACACCATCTTGCGTGCAGAAGGCGGCATCCTGGGCACATTCGGCGCGCTCTCGTCGAACTTCGCCTTCCTGACACCGTCGCTCAGCTACGACGCGCAGCAGGTCACGCTCATGCTCGAGCGCAACGATGTCAGGTTTCCGCAGGTCGGCATATCCGCCAACCAGCGCAGCGTTGGGCAAGCCATCGAGCAACTGGGCACAGGACCCGTGTATGGCGCAGTGCTGAAGGCCGACGCGGCCACAGCCCGCAGCGCATTCGACAGCCTGTCCGGTGAAATCCACGCAACGCTGCGCACCACCCTTGCAGATGACAGCCGGTTTCTCCGCGACGCAGGCCTTGCGCGACTGCGGCAAGAAGGCGGCGCGGCCTCTGCGGCCAGCGGCTTGCACGCTCGCGAAAACGCCGCCGGCGACGGCGTGTGGGCCCGCGCGTACGACAGCAACGGCCACGCTGACGGCAACGGCAATGCGGCGCGCGCGGACCGCAGTTCGAGCGGCGTGCTCATAGGTGCCGATCGCCGCGTCGGCGACTGGCGCCTGGGCCTGATGGGCGGCGCCAGCCGCAGCCGCACCCAAGCCGCCGAGCGAAGCGCCAGCGCTTCCGTCGACAGCTACCAGTTCGGGCTTTACGGCGGAA
The DNA here is from genome assembly GCF_037204085.1 of Variovorax sp. CCNWLW235. Classification (NCBI taxonomy): domain Bacteria; kingdom Pseudomonadati; phylum Pseudomonadota; class Betaproteobacteria; order Burkholderiales; family Comamonadaceae; genus Variovorax; species Variovorax sp. CCNWLW235. The sequence goes on from NZ_JBBCBW010000029.1 coordinate 13,580, forward strand.
CCCGATGGGGCGCACTCGCGTTGCGCACGGGCCTTGGCTATGCGCGCCACGACATCGAGACGCAGCGCACCATCGCGTTCACAGGTTTCGCAGATGCCGCACGCGCCGACTATCACGCCGACACGGCGCAAGCCTTCGGCGAACTGGGCTGGCAGTTGCAGGCAGGGGGCGTCGATCTGGAACCGTTCACGGGGCTTGCACACGTGCGCGTGCGAACCGACGACTTGGCCGAGCGCGGCGGCTCAGCAGCGCTGCTCGGCAGAAGCGATCACTCGAGCACCACCTTCTCGACGATCGGCCTGCGCGCAGGCGGCAGCTTCGAACTGGGTGGAGTCGAAGTGACCGCACGCGGCATGTTGGGTTGGCAGCACGCCTTCGGCGACGTGACTCCAGCGGCCCGCATGGCCTTCGCCGCCGGCCCCGCGTTCACGGTTACCGGCGTGCCGCTCGCGCGGAATGCGCTGGTGGCAGAGGCCGGACTGGACGTGAAGCTGCAGCCTTCGCTGACGCTCGGGCTGTCCTATGCGGGGCAACGAGGCGACGGCATGCGAAACAACAGCGTGAAGGCAGACCTGCACTGGCGCTTCTGAAAGCAGCCCAGCGCAGGCGCCCTGCTTTTCTTGCTTACTTACTTGCTGGCGCGCATCTGGTCGCGCAACTGCTTGATCTGGTCGTGGTTGCGCTGGGCGCCTTCGGCCTGCTGCTGGATGATTGCGCGCACATCGGCCGGCAGGTCTTCCTTCAGCGCCTTGCGATAGCGCGCCACGGCGGCGTCTTCACCGCGCTCGCATTCCTCCAGCATCGAGAGCGCGCTGTTCGCGCCGACCGAGCCCTTCACATGCACCCAGCCGCGATGCATGGCACCGCTCACGGTGCCGCCATCGTCGGGCGAGCCGCCGAAGCGCCTGATGAGCTGAACCAGGTCGCCGGCCGCCTTGGCGCATTCCGCCGAGCGGTTCTGGAACACCTGCTTGAGTTGCGGAGACTCCACTTCTTCCGCGCAGGCCCGGAATCCGTATTCACCGTCGCGCGTGTTCTCGAGCAGATCGTTCAGCACCTCGACAACGTCTTCGCTGTTCGCGGTTTCAGCAGTGTTCGTGTAGTTGGCCATGAAATGACTCCTTCGTTTGCCTCGTGAAGAGGCGGGTTTGAAAATTGCCGCGCATGCATGCCCGAAGGCGGCCGCATTGCGCTGGCCCAATGCAAATGGTGTTCGCGCGGATCGGGATCCGTGTCGGCTTCGCCCGACGTCCCCTGTAGGGGTTCTTCGGGGCATCGATGCCGCTTCGGTTCACTCTTCACGGAACGGTTTTTCGGGCCGGCCAGGCTGGCTGTAGGGCGAACTCCCGTGGTTGTCGGTTTCGCCCACGCCTGCATCGCCAGGCGTCGGCGGCTTGCGCTCGCCTGTGATTGCGGGGCCGTTGTTGGGGCCGACAGGATCGCCGTTCTCGGCGGGCGTTTTGGCTTCGCGCTTCATGCTTTTCTCGGCGGGTGTGGGCTTGCGGTATGCGGCCGAGTTCGCCGCTTCATTCGCCGCCCCATCCGGTGCGGCGGGCCGGTCCGTGGTTGTGGGTGTGCTCACGCTGTGTCCTTTCGAAAACTTCACCGTGCGACGCGCCGGCGCCGCCGTGCGTAGGAAAGCGGCGCGTCTTCGGCGCAAGCGCCCGGCAATCGGGTGATCGGGCGGGCAGGCACACAACCGGCGCAAGGACGGTGTTCCTGCCTACAAGCGCAGGGTGGTGTTGCGCGAGAAAAAAGAGGCTTCAGTTTTCGAGGATCCAATTCATGGCCAACGATGTATCGCGCTCCGCGCCTCGCCCTTTGCGGAAGTACGGTCTTGCCGCTGCATTGCTGCTCTCAGTGGCGGCAGCGGGCGCGCAGCCTACCGGCAACCCGAAGGGAACACGTGCGCCCCCCATCAGCGATTCAGCCGAACCGCAGGGTGCGCGCCCGGCAGACCAGCCTCGCGGCTCCATCGACCAGGGCCCGCTGGGCTCGGACAAGGGGCCCGCCGCCGCACGCACGCAAACCTCGCGTCCGCCCTCGACCGCCACGCCGGGGGGCATTGCGCCTTCTCGCGACGGCGACCCTTCCAAGGAGCAGCGCGGCAGCGACAAGCGGCATGCGCGGCCCGCGCCCCAATAGATGAAGATGAACAGCGAGCCACACATGACTTCCACTACCCAGATCGATGCACGCGTCGTCGGCCCCATGGAATTTCGCGCGGGCGATGGCCCGCAACTGAAGATTCCGGAGGGCAACTGCCAGATCCTGATGGCGGACGACAGCGTCGTCATCACGTGGACCGAGAACGGCCAGTCGCTGACGGCGGCCATACCGAAGATCGAGTTCGACCGCTACATCCAGGACGGTGCGATCGTGCTGGGGAGGGGTTGAATACCCGCTGCGTTCAGTCGCGCACCCTGGCCGCCGTGTCGATCGCCTGGGTGTACGAGGCGGCTTCCTCTTCGGTCATGGAGCCTTCGAGTTCCGCCAGTTCGAGCCGCTCGAAGTCATAGGAAATCCATTCGAACAGGTGGGACTTCGGCATGTCGTCGAGGCTCTCGCAATCGCTCCAGGATTGCAGCCGCGTGGGGGCGCTTTCCAGCAGCATGCGCAGGTACAGCGCCCGCGCAACCTTGATCTCCGCAATCTGGCGCGGGTCGTCGATGACGACGCGCAACTGGGCCAGCGCCTGTTCGCAGTGCAGCACGCGGCGGTGCGCCTCGTCCAGGAGTGCTTCGGACCCATCGGGGGCATTCGCCCTTGCCTGCCAGGCGCGGGCGAACTCGCGCGCAATGCGGGCGTAGGCAAGCTGCTGGAGACTTTGGAGCGCGCAATCGAGTTGGGGGTGCATGGTCATGACCGTATCCAACCAACCCGCTTCAGGCGGCCCTGTCTTCGCCGTCTTCGTCGTCCTCGGGCTCCCCCGCCTCGTCGGCCAGTTCGTCCGGCATGCCGGCATCTTCCTGGCCATTGGACGCGGCCACGTCGGCCGCGCTGCCAGGAACGATGCCCACGCGGTCCGGCAGGATGTCCGCGTCGGGCTCCACCGGCGGCGCATCGGCCGATGCGCGCTCGCCGGTTCCTTCGGCGTCGCTGCTGCTTTCATGCGCTACCGGAACCGCGCCTTCGGCGGCATCTTCGGGAATGGCGGAACGCTCGCGCGAGGTGCGCACGTCGCTTCCGCTGTCGCTAGTGTCGCTGGGCCCAAGGCTGTCGACGTCCGTTCCCTTCGGTTCCGCCGGCGGATAGTCGCCTCCCAGGATGCTGCTCGTGGCCATGGCTTTCTTCACTTCATGAAAACGTTGATGAACGTGCTTCAGACTGGATAGCCGCAGCCCGCCTGCGCGTAGGAAATGCGCGCATCCGGGGCGCAGTCATTCACGGAGATTGCTCATCAGCAGCGGGTACCCTGGTCCATCGAGGCTTCGAGCAAGGGCGACGGGAGATTGGCGCCTGCTCCTACGCCAGGGCCTGGTGAGGCAGGTAGCCTGCTTTCTTCGCTCTCCATCTGAAATCCAATCCCATGAAGAACCTCCGCTACCTGATGATTGCCGGCGTTGTTGCGCTCGGTGCCTGCGCCAACACCTCGACGCCTCCGTCGACTGCTTCTGCCGAGAACCGGCCCGACCCGACCGTCCTGCTGGTGCCGGTGCGCATTGAAGACCCTGCGCTGGCTTCGGGCTGCTGGGCGCAGTTCTATACGGGGCGCAACTTCCAGGGCGACATGCTCACGCTGGTGGGCCCCGCCGAGGTCCAGAGCATGGACCGGGGCACTGCAAGGCAGCTCAAGCGCGACATCGACAGCGTGAGCGTCGGCCCGCGTGCAACGCTGCAGGTGTATGAGCACGCGATGTTCAGGGACCGCACCGTCAACTTCCCGGCCAACAGCCGCGAAGGCGGCCTCATGCGCAAGCTGGGCTTTGGCGGACGAATCGAGGCAATGAAGCTCAGCTGCTCCTGACCACGGCCGTTGCGGCCGGCGCAAGCAGACTCAGGCTTGCGCTTCGGTCAGGGCCTGCGCGGCCACCACCGCTTCGGTGCGGTTGCGCACATTGAGCGCGCGAAAGATGGCGGCAAGGTGAATCTTGACCGTGCCCTCGCTGATGCCCAGGCTCCGGCCGATGAGCTTGTTGGGCTTGCCCTGCGACAGCAGCTGCAGCACCTCGACCTGCCGCTCGGTGAGCACGCTGCGCAGGTGCTCCAGCGTTGCCGACGACGCACCCGCAGCGCCCCCGGCGCCGTTCTGCGTGGGCGCCACGCCGGCCACGATGCCCGGCGGCAACGCCGTCAGCATCATCGGCGGCACATACACGCCGCCGGCCAGCACCAGCCGCACGGCCGACAGCATCACCTCTGGCGAATAGGCCTTGGGAATGAAGCCGAGCACGCCGCGCTCGAGCGCGCTTCGCATGATGGCGGGGTCTTCGTAGCCGGACAGCACGATCACCGGCACAGCCGGATGGCGGCGGCGGATCTCGTCGATGTGGGCCTGGCCGTCAGCGCCGGGCATGTTGAGATCGATCAGGGCCAGATCGAGTTCATCGTTGGCGCCGGCAAGCAATTCGTCGACGCTCATGGCCAGGACGAATTCAATGCCGGGCTCGAGCTCCGACAACTTGGCCTTGACCGCCTCGATGACGAGCCGGTGGTCGTCGGCGATCAGAATTTTCATGGCGTGTCCCAGTATCCCAGCGTGCGTTGAATTCAGCCGAAGCCGAAGATACCGGCGATTGCCCCGCACAGCAATACCGCATCTACCCACGAACGGCATAGACCCCAAGCGATATGGCGCCCGCCGCGCCTCGTTTGGAAGAATGAATGCCCATTCGAAGGAACCGGGGACATAGGCATGCGCCATTGCTGCAGACGCCGGTGCAAGGCATCCTTCACGACGCAGGCGCAGTGAGCGGGGCACGGTTCATGGCCCGCCTGCTCGACAGTTTTTCGGCCTTCATCTCGTTCGGCCTCGCCCTTGAAGCATCCATTGCGGCATCGACTGCCGGCGGCACCGCCTCGCTCTCCCATGATGCTGCACAGCAACAGGCCCGCCGCCTGCTCGACGAAGCGCGCGCCGCGGCCGGCGCATCGGGCACGCCCGCGGGGCAGGTCGAATCCGCGGCTTTTGCCATGGTGGCCTGGATCGACGAGATCCTGGCGCGCCATCCCGGCGCCGGGGTAGGCGCCGGGATAGGCGCCACGCCGCTCCAGGTGCAGCTCTTCAACTCGAACAACGCCGCCAGCGAGTTCTTCCACCACCTCTCAGCACTGACCGCGCAGGACGACGAAGTGCGCGAGGTCTACTGGCATGCGCTGGTGCACGGCTTCAAGGGCCAGTACTACTTCGAGAATGGCGACCAGGGCGAGCTCGGCAAGCTGAAGGAGCTGCACAGCCGGCAATTGCGGCTCCAGCCGCTGGCGCTCGGCAGCCTGGTGCAAGACCGCATCACGCCCCAGCCCTATCGCGCGCCCAACCCGCCCGGCCCCTACGACGCGCGGCGCCGCGACCGTGCGCTGCTGCGCGCCACGGCTTCGCTCACACTGCTGCTGCCCCTGCTCTACCTTCTGTGGTGGCAGTGGCTCGCCGGCCCCTCGACCGCCGAGTTGCCCTTGGCCGGGCGCATCGAGCAGCACCTGCAAAGCTATGCATGCGCCGATCTCGCCGCCACCGCCCGCAAAGACGGGAGCCTGCGCGTGAGCGGCTTCGTCTCGCTGCCCGCGGACCTGGACCGGGTCGAGCGCGAAGTGGCCGCAATACCCGGCGCAGGCTCGCCCACCTTCGACATCGAACTGCGCGCGTGGCCGCATTGCGAGGTGTTCGCAATCCTCAAGCCCTACCAGCTGCGCAACCGAGAGAAGGCCCTGGGACTGGCAATGGACGTTCCCACCGCCACCAACGGCGAGCTGCGCGAAGGCGACAACGTGCGCGTGCAGGTGTCGGCACCGGGCCACGACAGCTACCTGTGGATCGACTACTACACCGCCGACGGTTCCGTCATGCATCTCAACGCCGGCCAGTCGGCCACGCGGCTGCGCGCGGGCGAAAAGCTCGAGCTGGGCCGCGACATCCCCTCGAGCTGGCTCGTGGGCCCGCCGTTCGGCCGCGTGCTGGTCACGGCGGTCTCGTCGCCCGTGCCGCTCGCCGCAATTGCCGACCGGCCGCCCTTCGAGCTCGCGTCGGCCTATCTGCTGCGGCTGCGCGAAGCGCTTGCGGCCGGCAAGGGAAGCCAACGGCTGGTGGCCGACTTCGTGTTCCTGGAAACCGTCCCGCGCTGAAGCGCAGCGAAGAACCGCGACGCCATCGCCATGACCGCCGTTCTTTCGCCCATGCATCTCTTCTGGCTCCTGCTTGTGCTCTGCCTGGTGGGCTTCGCGCTGCTGTACGGCATGGTTCGCGATGCGGGCCGCGGCGCGCGCCGGCGTGCACTGCGGCGGCGCATCGACGCGCTCGGCCCCTGGGCCGCCGAGGCCGACGAAGCCGCCGTCCCGGCCCTCAAGGAAGCCATGTCCCGCGCCCGGCAGGCCCTTCGCCAGCCCCCGCGGCCACGCGACGCGCCAGTGCCCTGGTTTCTCTTCCTGGGCGACGCGGCGGCCAACCTGCCGGGGCTGCTGGCGGCCGCAGGCGCCGAACGCCTTGCGCTACCGGACAGCGAGCCCTTCGGCGAACCCTACTGGCGCTGGTGGCTGACGGGTTCGATGGCCGCCATCGAGCTTCATCCGGCGGCCGTGAGCGACAAGGCCAACGAGCCGCACACGCGCGGCCTCTGGCTACAGGCGCTGCTGGCGCTGGCCGAGCGGCGCGAGCGCTTGCCGCTCAACGGCCTGGTGGTGTGCTTTGCGGCAAGCGAGCTGCTGCCCACGGACACAGTGAGCGTGAAACCGCTGGCAGCCAGGATGCGGCGCCTGCTCGACGAGGCCGGCGACACCCTGCGCCTGCAGTTGCCCGTCTATCTTGTCGTGACCGGGCTTGAACGACTGGCGGGCTATGCCACGCTGCGCGGCGCGTTGCCGCCCGAGGTGCTGGCGCAAGCCGTTGGCCACCGGCTGGCCGAACCGCTCGCCGCCAACGACACCGCCGCCGCGCGGCTCGATGCCGTGTTCGACCCCATGGCGCAGCAACTGCATGCGCTGCGCATGGCGCTGCTGCGAGAGCAGCCGGGTGCATCGGGCCGGCTCGCGATCCATGAGTTCATCGAGGCGATGCGTGCGCTGCAACCCGCGCTTCGCCAGGTTGCCGATGCCTTGTTCGAAAGCCATGGCCGCGGTTCGCGCGGGCCGCGGTGGCGCGGCCTCTATTTCACGGCCGCCGCATCGGGCGCGGCCGGCGGCGCATTCACGGCCGACCTGTTCGGGCGCTTCCTGCCTGCCGACCAGCCGCTGGTGAGGCCTGGGCGCCCGTCGAACGGGAGCACGCCGCCATGAAACGGCTACTTGCTCTCGACGCGGATCTGGCGGGCGCCGAAGGTCACCGTCATGGCCTGGGCCTTGCCGGTTTGCACGGGGCGCACCTCGCGCCAGCGCGCACGGTCCAGGTCACGGAACGCCGCCATCACGCCGATGGCCTTGGCATCGGGCGGCAGGGTGAGATCGAGCTTGCGGGTCTCGCCGGGGCGCAGCAGCATTTCTTCGCGCTGCACGAGCTCTGCGCCCAGCGTGGCCTGGTCTTTTTCGAACAGCGAGAAGAAGTCGGCGCCTTCGAACGGGCCGGGCGACTTCAACGCATACACGCGCACCGTGAGCGGCGAAGCGCGGCCGCGCGCATCGGGGTTGGCATCGGCACCTGCAACCAGCGTGATCGACACCGTCGTGACCACGGGCTTGGGTGCGCAGCCTGCGAGCAGCACACCCGTAAACACCAGTCCGGAGGCCAGTGCAAGGCGCCGCGAGACCGCAGCGAAAGAGCGTCCATAGGACGAATGGCGTGTACCCAGCGTGCGCATGCTATTCCCTTCGTTGCATTGACCGGTTCTGCTGCATCTTTGATTATCACCAGCCAACTCGAACAGGCAACATGCTGACCAACGAACTTGTCGAAGCCCTGCTCACGCCCATCGGCGAGGCATCGCCGTGCGGTGACGATCTGGAGTACGACGCGGCCTTTACCGCGCTGGCCGCGGCTTCAGAGCGCAAGCCCGAGCAGCAGTTCGGCGACACCGTCATTCCTGCGGTGGAGCCCGAGTGGCGCGACGTGGCCGAGCAGGCCGACGCCATCCTGCGCCGCAGCAAGGATGTGCGCGCCGCCGTGCTGCTCTTGCGCGCGGCCACACGGCTGCAAGGCGTGCCCGGCTTCAATGCAGGCCTTCAATTGCTCACCGGCCTCTTCGACCGCTTCTGGGACGGCATACATCCAACGCTCGATGCCGACGACGACAACGACCCCACCATGCGGCTCAATGCACTGGCACCGCTGTGGGACGAGAACATGGTGCTGCGCGACCTGTACGACGCGCAGGTGGGCATGGCGCCCGGCGTGGGGCAGATCCGCGTGCGCGACATCGCCATTGCGCACGGCGCGCTGAATGCCGTCGGCGGCGAACCCACCTACTCGATGTCGCAGATCCAGGGCGGCCTGGAGGCGCTCCAGGCGCACCAGCCCGAGCGGCTGCAGGCCGCGATGGAAGTGCCTGCGCTGGTCGAGAAGCTGCAAGCGCTGCTGCTCGATCGGACCGGCCGCTCCGACGCCGTCAACCTCGGCGCATTGCGCACCATCGGCCGTGTGCTGGCCAAGGCCTGCGGCGCCGCTTCCGGCGTGGCGGAGGCGGGCGGCGCGCCTGCAGCGGACGAAGGCACGGCGCTGCTGAATGCCGCCGCCGGTGCGGCCCGCCCCGCGGCCATGCGCGGCGAGATCCAGAGCCGCCAGGACGCGCTGCAGATGCTCGACCGCGTGATCCGCTACCTGGAGCAGGCGGAACCCGGCAATCCGGCGCCGCTCCTGATCGATCGCGCCAAGAAGCTCATTGGCGTGAGCTTCCTCGAGATCATGGCCAACCTCGCCCCCAACGCGATGGACACCATCGAAAACGTGACGGGCAAGCGCCCGTCCGAATAGGCCTGCCCTCTCCCCTTCAGTTCACCGACCCATCCCATTCATTCCCGCAAGGAGCATCGCCATGGCCAAGAGCAGTCAGAAATTCATCGCCCGCAACCGGGCGCCACGCGTGCAGATCGAGTACGACGTGGAACTCTACGGCGCCGAAAAGAAGATCCAGCTGCCGTTCGTCATGGGCGTGCTGGCCGACCTGTCCGGCAAGCCGGCCGATCCGCTCGCTTCGGTGGCCGATCGCAAGTTCCTGGAGTTCGACGTCGACAACTTCGACTCGCGCATGAAGGCCATGAAGCCGCGCGCCGCCTTCGCCGTGGAGAACTCGCTGACGGGCGAAGGCGACCTGAAGGTCGAGCTCACCTTCGAGAACATGGAGGACTTCTCCCCCGCCGCCGTCGCCCGCAAGGTCGGTGCGCTCAACAAGCTGCTCGAGGCACGCACGCAGCTGTCGAACCTCGTGACGTACATGGACGGCAAGGGCGGCGCGGAAGAGCTGCTCGCCAAGGTGCTCGAGGACCCTGCGCTGCTGCAGACGCTGGCCGCCAGCAAGAAGCCCGACGACAGCGCGCCCGCCGCCTGACCCCTTTCGACAGACACACCGGATTCCGAGGAGAAACACCATGGCCGACGCACTCGAACAACAGAGCGCACTGAAAGACGTTGCCTACGCGGGGAGCGACTTCTCGTCGCTGCTGCAAAAGGAATTCAAGCCGCGCAGCGACGAAGCCAAGAGCGCCGTCGAAGCCGCGGTGCTCACACTCGCGCAGCAGGCACTGAGCAACAGCACCGTGATCGGCAAGGACGTGACCAAGTCGATCCAGGCCATGATCGCCGCGATCGACGCCAAGCTCACCGAACAGGTCAACAAGGTCATTCACCACCCCGAGTACCAGAAGCTCGAGAGCGCATGGCGCGGCCTGCACTACATGGTGAACAACACCGAGACGGACGAGAACCTCAAGATCCGCGTCATGGACATCTCCAAGCAGGAGCTGGCCAAGAACCTGAAGAAGTTCAAGGGCGCCGCGTGGGACCAGAGCCCGATGTTCAAGAAGATCTATGAACAGGAGTACGGCCAGTTCGGCGGCGAGCCTTTCGGCGCCATCGTCGGCGACTACCACTTCGACCAGAGCCCGCCGGATGTGGAACTGCTCGGCGAGATGGCCAAGATCGCCGCCTCCGCGCATGCGCCCTTCATCACCGGCGCGAGCCCGAACCTGATGCAGATGGAATCGTGGCAAGAGCTCGCCAACCCGCGCGACCTGACCAAGATCTTTCTCACGCCCGAATACGCCGGCTGGCGCAGCCTGCGCGAGTCGGACGACTCCAAGTACCTGGGCCTGTGCATGCCGCGCTTCCTGGCACGCACGCCCTATGGCGCCAACACCAATCCGGTGGAGGAGTTCGACTTCGAGGAAGACACCGCCGGAGCCGACCACAGCAAGTACGCCTGGGCCAACGCGGCCTATGCAATGGCGACCAACATCAACCGCTCGTACAAGCTCTATGGCTGGGGCTCGCGCATCCGCGGCATCGAGTCGGGCGGTGCGGTGGAAAACCTGCCGCTGCACACCTTCCCGAGCGACGACGGCGGCGTGGACCAGAAGTGCCCCACCGAGATCGCGATCAGCGACCGGCGCGAGGCCGAGCTCTCCAAGGCCGGGCTGCTGTCGATGATCCACCGCAAGAACTCCGACTTTGCGGCCTTCATCGGCGCGCAGTCGCTGAACAAGCCCGCGGAATACGACGACCCGGACGCTACGGCCAATGCCAACCTGGCGGCCCGCCTGCCCTATCTCTTTGCCTGCAACCGCTTTGCGCACTACCTCAAGTGCATCGTGCGCGACAAGGTCGGCAGCTTCAAGGAGCGCGAGGACATGCAGCGCTGGCTCAACAAATGGATCATGAACTACGTCGACGGCGATCCGGCCAATTCGTCGGAGATCACGAAGTCGCAAAAGCCGCTGGCGGCCGCCGAAGTGGTGGTGGAAGAGGTCGAGGGCAACCCGGGCTACTACACCTCCAAGTTCTTCCTGCGCCCGCACTACCAGCTCGAGGGTCTCACCGTCTCGCTGCGGCTGGTCTCCAAGCTGCCCACGGCCAAGGGAGCCGGCTGAAAAGTGCTTTGAAATTTATTGAAATTCCCGATTCCGTTTCGTTCTCTCAGTAGCTGCCGCGCATCTCTCCCAAAGGCGACTTGCCGGCAGCCATCGTCTTCATCTCGATCATCAACCGCCCGAATGCAAACCGGGCCCCAAGGAGTAGGAACATGTCTTCTGACTTTCACATCAAGCTCGACGGCGTCAAGGGCGAGTCGTCCCACAAGGACCACAAGGACGAGATCGAGATCTCGTCGTGGACCTGGAACGTGAGCAATGCCTCGGGCGCAGGCTCCGGCGGCGGTTCGGGCAAGGGCAAGGCCACGCCGGGCGAGTTCCACTTCACGCACACCTACGACAAGGCCTCCCCGGTGCTGGCCAAGAACTGCGTGAGCGGCAAGCATTTCAAGGACATGATCCTGACCTGCCGCAAGTCGGGCGAAGGCCAGCAGGAGTACCTCAAGGTCACGCTCAAGGAAGTCTTCGTCTCGCTGGTGGGCCCCGGCGGCGCGCAGGGCGGCGACGTGCAGGAACAGGTGTCCTGCTCGTTCAAGGACATCGAGTTCGCCTACAAGGCCCAGGACGACAAGGGCGCGGGCGGCGGCGAAGTCAAGTTCGGCTGGAACGTCGCAACCACCGAGACCCGCTGACGGACGACGGACCCGCAGGGCACGGCATCGGGCGCGCCAGTGCCCGATGCGGTTTCCACGCGTCCTCACCGGAGCAATGCAATGGCATTCAGCACCCCACTCATCGGCCGCAGCGGCGCGCTGCGCACCACCTACAACATCGACTGGTCGGCCGGCCGGATCGGTTCCAACACACGTGAAGACGTGATGCTGGTGCAGGCGCTGTTCAAGATCTTCTACTACGAGCTGCTCGGCTTCAACCACGAGATGGACCCGCCTCCGGGCCAGACCGAGGTGATAGCCGTGGACGGCTACTACGGGCCGGTCACGCAGAAGCACATCACGCACTTCCAGACGCAGTTGATCGCGCGCGGACAAAAAGTACTGCCGGACGGCATCTTCGATCCGTTCCGGGAGCCCGGCTCGTCCAGCACGGTCAGCAAGACCCGCTACGCGCTCGACCTGCTCAACAACGGCTGCGCCAACTGCTGCAAGGAGCAGGGCATCGACAACTACACCAACCTGCCCAACCGCGAAGACATGCCGACGCTGCTGCGCAGCGCGCTGAAGCGGGTGAAGAAGACGGCGAACAAATACGCCTAAACAGAGCCCCGGCCGTGCCGCCCTGAACAGCGGCTGCGGCCGAAGCGACAAGGGCCCGAAGCGATCGTCCGAATGGACGAGAGCTTCGGGCCCTTTTTCCCTTGCCCGGGACCGAAGAAGAGGCTCAGGAATCGCCAGCCGCAACGTTCTCCGGCAGCAGCCGCGTCACATCGTCGCCCTCGTCCCCGATCACCCACAGCGTGAGCGCCGTGTAGTTGTCGTGGCCCGGCTTGGCGTTGGCCCTCACCTTCGCGTCGATCAGCTCGGTCCACTGGCTGGGTGTGCGCGAGGCATGCAGCGTGTCGACCAGGCACTCGTCGCCCAGCGGCTCCCACACGCCGTCGCTGCACAGCAGCAGCACGTCGCCGGGCAGCAGGCGCATGCGGTCGGACACCGTGATGTCCGGCGCCTCCTCGATCGAACCCAGCGCGGACAGCAGCATGTTGCGCTGCGGATGCAGGCGCGCGCCTTCCTCGTCGAGCATGCCGCCCGCCACCATCTGCTGCACCAGGCTGTGGTCGGTGGTTCGCGCCACGATGGCGCCGCCGCGAAACAGGTAGGCCCGGCTGTCGCCGCTGTGCACCCAGGCCAGCGCCTCGCTCTCCAGGTCGATGGCCGCAAACACGATGGTCGAGCGCATGCCCGCGAGCTTGCCGCCTTCCGCCTGGCGCGCCACCACGTCGCGGTTGGCCTGCTCGACCAGCGCGCGCAGGCTTGCTTCGTCCAGGCTCGGCGCGGCCGAGAAGCCGCCCAGCGCGCTGCTGCGCACGGTGGCCGCCGCCACATCGCCGCCGCCGTGCCCGCCGGCGCCATCGGCCACCAGGCAGGCGACATAGCGCTCGTCATGCCAGTGGCCGTGCACGTCCTCGTTGTAGCTGCGGCCGCCCTGTCTGGACAGCGTGACGATTTCGATTTCCAAGCGGATGCCTCGCGTTTGCTGATGCTGTTGCAGTTGTGCTTGAGGGCGACGTTCAGGCGTCGGACTTCAGGCGCGCCATCTGTTCTTCGTAGGCCTCGAGAAAGGCCTTGCCGAAGAGGTTGTGGAAATCGTCCTCGGCTTCGCTCGCGATGCCGCCATACAGCGCCACGAACTGGTCCCAGAGCTTGGCCTTGCGGTTGGCGCTGAAGAGTGCGTCGAGCGCCGACCTGGCACTGATCTTCTTCTCGAGCTCGTCGGGCTCGAAGCGCGCAATGACATGCGCAAGCGCCGCGCGCATGCCCACCATCACGCCGAACTGGTGCGCACGCAGGTCGTTGAAGGCATCGCGCATGGCAGCCTCCGGCGGCATGAAGCCGCGCACGCCGGGCCCGAGCAGGTGGGCCAGCGCGACATCGACGGTGGGCGAAAACTTGAGCGGATTGTTGGCCTGCGACGCGATCATCGTGACCTCGGCGCGCACCTCGCGCTTGAACTCCTGGCGCGTGAGCAGCAGCTGCAGCGTGCCCTCGGTGGCGCCGCGAAGAATCGTGCCGATGCGCTCCATCAGGCCCGGCGTGAGCATCTCCGGCGCCTGGTGCGTGCTGCCGAGGCCCCGCAGAAAGGCCGCGAGCAGTTCGTCGTCGGAAGCGGTGCGCTGCATTGCGGGTGCCGCCCTGGCGACCGGCGCCGGCGTGGGCTGCGGCTGTGGTCGCGCCGATGGCGGCCGAGGCGCCGGAGGTGGCGGGGGCGCTGCCAGCAGCTCGGGCGTATCGATCGGTCCGCCGAGAGAAGAAACTTCCGGTCCGCTGATGCGGATCGGCTGGCCCGTGATGTCGTCGAACTGCGGCAGCTGCGGCCGCGGCGCATCGATCGCCTTCGGCGGGGTGAAGCCGAACTGATCGATGGGCAAATGGTCGGCGCGCGGCACCGGTGTGGCCGGCGCGGCACGCTGCAGCGCCGCCAGCGGATCGGCATCGGACGCGGTGTTGGGCTGCAGCAGCGGGTCCGCCAACGGCGACAGCGAGAGCGGATCGCCGCCGATGCCGCCCCCACCGCCCATGCCGCCGAACAGTTCGTCGATGCCCGCGGCCTTGCCGCTCGCGGGCGGGGCGCCCAGGTCGGAAAAATCGTCGAGCGCGCCAAGGCCGCCCGCAGGCGCCGCCGAAGAAGGCGTGGACCCCAGCAGATTGGCGAACGGGTCGATCTGCGCAGCCTGTGCATTGCGCGATCCGTTCTGCATCGGATCGGCAAACAACAACGAATCGGCAGACTCGGCAGCCGCGGGCGCCGATGCCTTGGCCGCGGCCGCCGGTGCCGGCGGCGCAAGGCCCGCCAGCAGGTCGGCAAAAGGATCGTCGCTCAATGCCGCTGCAGCCGATGCGTGCACCGGCGCTTTCATTACCGTGTTGGGCACGGCCAGCGAAGGAGCAGCCGCGCCGGCCATCGCGCGCACACGAAGCTCGAAGCTGCCCACCACGAGCTGCGTGCCGTCGGTAAGCGGGGCTTCCTTGCCGGAGCCCAGCGGCACGCCGTTGCACTGCATCGGATTGCTGCCCCGGTCGATCACGAAATACTGGCCGTCGCGGCACAGCACCTGCGCATGCACGCGCGACACCGTGCGGTCCGGGTCGTCGAGCACCAGCGTGTTGGTGTCCGCACGTCCGATGGTGCCCCCGTTGGGGCCGAAATCGGCGGCAATGGCCTGCCCCGCCGGGGCGCCTTGCCGGGTGATGACAGCGATATGAATCATGAATCGGCCCCCGGGGCTGCGCCCGAACATGGCTCGCGCAAGCACGAGCCCAAAAACTCAGAAGGAGTATTCATTCCGGGGGGCCGCTTGGCAATCTCGCCGTAAGAGGTATGCCTTTATTGCAGTGGCGTTTCACGCCACGCTTTCGAGCCAGCGCCGCTGCCGCCAGGCGGGCGCACTGGTGGCGAACAACGGCGCGCGCGGCTCCTGCAGGCACAGGTGCAGCGCGGCCGACACGCGCTGCCGCTGGAAGCCTTCGCGCAGCACGTTCGTGCAACCTTCAACGGAAACCGGCTGCCCCATGAAGAGCCGCACCCCGGGTGCGAAGCGCGCGCCGTTCTTCCCCCACCAAGCGCGAACCTTGTCGATGTCCGGCCAGGGCAGGGCAATGTCTTCGGGGAGCTCGACGTTCTCGTCGTCGGGATCGTCGGTCGGCCCGTCTTCGAAGCCATCGGGCGGCATGGTTTCCATCTGCTCCAGGTTGAAATCCACGCCGGTGATGGTGACGAACGCTTCGGCCGCAATGCGCGCCGTGGCCGGCTGCGCCATCTGCTCGATGAGCCAGGGCACATAGCGCGCGTCGCCGATGAAGCCCGAACCGATGATGCGCAAGCGCTGCACCTCGGGCAATGCGCCGCTGTCCAGCAGCAACGCGTGGCCCGGCACCACATCCACGGCCTGCAGCGCCAGCTGAAAGGCGCGCGGCTGGCGCGGCCCGCTCTTCAGCGCAAAGGCCGCAAGCGCATCGAGCGCCTGCGCCCGGTCGCCCAGCAGCACTGCCGCCCATGCGGCCCAGAAGCGCAGCTCTGGCTTGACTTCACCGAGCAGCGACTGCACCTGCGGCAACAGGTCGGCACGGCCCAGCTCGCCGGCCGCCCGCAGTGCGCGGATGCGCACGCTGTCGGGCGCATCCGCGAGCAGTTGCCCGAGCAATGCCCCCGGATCGCGCCGATGCAGCGCACAGGCCGCAACGCCGAGCTTTTGCCGCAGCGGGGAGGCGTCTTCGAGCAGAGTCTTTACGCGCCCGCCGAGACGATCCGGCTCCGTCCAGCCGATGGCGGAGATCAAGCCGGGCACCACTTCGGGCAGGTCCTTGGCGCGCTCGACCAGATCGTCGAAGCGGCTATCGACTGATTCGATGGCGAGCACGGCAGCGACGAAGAAATCTTCCGGGCCTTCGTTGTCAGTAAGCGCGAGTGCATGCTGCCAGCCATCCTCGCCGGCAACGCGCAGGCCGTCGATGTGGGCGGCGAGGCGTTCGTCGAGGTCGGCGAATTGCTGGGGCGAATAGTTGGGCGCGCGGACCGCGCTCGCGCGCTGGAGCCAGAGGAAGGAGGCTTCGTCTGCGTGCTCGGCGACAACGGAAGACAGCGTTTCGGCGTCCACGGAACCAGCTCCTACTCGAAATGCAACCGCACGATGGGCAGCTTCTCGTGCCAGGCGCAGCAGAGATTGACGATGAGATCCCACGCCTCGGCGTCGGCTTTGTCCCAAATCCATTCGTGATAGTGAATCGTGCGCGGATCGTTGAACATGGCCTGCGCGCCGCTGACTTCCACCTCCTCGTCGGGGTCGTTGGGATAGGCAAGCGTCAACGCGTCCCACAGCGCAAGGGTTTCGAGCAGGCCTTGCCGGGCTTCGGGCGGCACCGGCTGTGCAAATTCGATCTCCACCAGTAATGCGTAGTTGCCGCCCATGTCCTCCGGGAACTCGACTTCGAATGGCGGCTCCTCCGGAGCTGCCGGGCGCACGCCCCTCTCGCGGAGCAGGTCAAGCTCGCGCTGGCCCAGCACGGCACGCGCCGCGTGGAAAAGGACTTCGTGTTGACGGCAGTCCGTCAGCATGCCACCCAACACATCCAGGGCCGTGACAGGGAGATCCTCGACCTGCAGCTGCGCCTGCACCGACGTGCCGACGGCTCGGAGCTCGACCGGCGCCGAAGGAAGCCGCCTCCCTGGAAAGAAGAACCCCGCGTCGACCGCATCGAGAAAGACGCGAATGCGCCGCTCCACGAGCTCGACCGCTCCCTCGGGACCGCGCTCCAGCGCGGCCTGAAGTAGAACCAGGCCGTTGTAGCGCTCAGACGAAGAAACGTCGAAGCCAGTCATGCGCATCCTCTTCGGACATGGCATCAATCAGCAGCTCATCCAGAGCTTCGTCGGTCGCCCGCACGGGCCCGACAAGCCGACCCACGGCATGGTAGGCCGGCAACAAATCCTCGCGGTTCACGTCACCCAGTTTCGGTGCGTCACCCGCGCGAAGGATCGCGCCGCCCTGGCCGAGCGAAAGCACCGACACCTCTGCGGGCGCATTGCTCGCCAACGCATCGGGTCCGCCCAGGGCAGCCACCAATTCAGCCCCGAGGAACGTGAGCCAGTTGACCGCCACCACGCCTCGATCGACCGCATTCGACAAGCAGACAGCGTCGCCATAGCCAAGGCCCGGGTGACGACGATGCAACGGCCCCGCCCAGGCGAGAACCTTCTCCTCAAGCGCTGTATCCGTCTCTTCCCAGACGAGGGAGTATCCGCAGTAACCGCTGCCAAGCGGCAGTTCTGCCAAGGCGGCCTGCGCCAGGCTGAGCAGTTGCTGCGGCTCATCACCCCACTCCACCGGCAAGATCATCCGAAGTATGAAGCGCGGCGGCTCGAAGACGCCGGCCAATGTCATGTCCAAGGCCGGCGGACGCACATCACGAGCGGCCTCGCCGCTGTGCGCACGGAAGCTGAGCATGTTGCCGGCCAGCAGGCGCGGATCGGCAAACCAATGCGCCGGCCCCTCGAGCGCTTGCACGTCAAAGGCGCGAAAGCGCTTCATGTCCCCAGTGCGATAGAAGCGCAGCTGTCCGCCGAAGTTGCGGGCGAAGTCATTCAAGAATTTGGCAAAACCTGCGCCGCCGTTGTCCGGCAGGCCGTTGACAAATGCGACGATCTCGACGCACGGCAAGGCCAGTACTTGGTCGCCCTTCGCTAGAGTGAATCGGTGCCATTCCATGGTTTTCGACCTTTCAGGAACAGATGCAGTGGTCCGCAGGTCTCAATTCAAAGACCTTCTTCTTTGTCTTGGGTGACATCTTGAGCATCTTCGTTTGATTGTCTGTCGGGCTGTCCCCCGGAAACTTGACCTCGATGATCTTGAATACGTCCTTCAGGACTACCTTTCCTTTTTCCACCAGCTTCTTGGATACCTTCTTTACACCGAGCAGCACGATGTCCCATCTGGCGCATCCCGCACCCGTGCCGGTTGCCGCACCCCACTTCCCGATGAAGTCCCCCCCCACAAGGTCTTGTGAAGCCTCGGTGATCAGCCCCGGCTGACTTCCTCGTTGCCCGCCTTTCTTGGGATCCAGCAGATTGCGCATCTCGTTCTGGAATTTTCTTGTTGACGGTTTCTGCTTCTTCTTGCTCTTTTTGGCTTTGTTCTTGGCCTTGGCATCTTTCTTCTTCTTCTTTTCCATTGCCTTGCAAGCCGCATCGCAGAGCTTGTCAGCCATGGTTTGACCAACTTCATCGATCAGCGGCTGCTGCGCCACCCCGCCCAGGTTCGCCGCGTTCTTCGAGTTATGGAACATCTTGTCCGTGAGCCGGGCCGCGTTCTTCCCGTCCATCTTCACGTCGAAGGAGTAAAGGATCCAGGTCGCCTCCTTCATGAAAGTGCTGGACTTCACTCCTCCCGCCACGCCCGCGTTGTCGCCGTTGGAAATAGCGAACTTCGAACCTTTGTTCGCGGCCATCGCCTTGTCGCCCTTGACGGTGGTGGTGCCGCTCGACAGCGTGATCGAGTTGGCGATGTTCGGGTAGGGGACCGGCACGGGCCCGCCGGGGCTCGGCGTCTTGCACACGTCGGGAATGGTCGCGGTGCTGATGCCGATGCTGAACTTGTGCACCAGCGTGAGACTGGTGCCGTTGACCCGGATGGTGAGTGGCATGGCTCAGCCTCGCAGCGGTTCAGCGCAGCGCACCAGCACCGCCCCGCGCTCGCCGGACTCGGAACTGCCCCACACCATCGACAGCGGCCCGTTGGCGTAGCGCTTGCGACATGCAATGACAGCCAACGCGACGTGCAGCAGCGAGCCCGCCGCACCCACGTCGCCCCAGCAATCGGCCGGCGCGACAAAGTCCGACGCTGCACGAAAGCGCTCCCCGGTGCGCAGCGTGGCAAAGCCGAACTCGTCGGCGCGGTAGGGCTCGCCGTTGAGATCGCAGTACACGTTGTGCACCTGCTCGCCAGGCGCCAGGCCCTGCAGCGCCGCACGGAAGGCCTGTGTCAGGCCCTCGCCGACGCACACCTCATCGGTCTTGATGAGCCTGGACTCCATGCCGATGCCGACCGACACCAACTCAGCCAGCGGCGCGATGCCGCACAACTGCGCCAGTCGCGGCGTGCCAAGCAGCACCGCGCCAGCAGCCTCGCCGGGGATAAAGCCCCAGGCGTTGTTCAGCGGGCCGCCGCCGTGGAGTTGATCGCAGGCTTCGACCCATTCGAGCGTCTCGGGTGCGAGGTACGAGTCGGTGCCCGCCACCACGCACGCATCGAAGGCATCACGCGCGCAGCCAGCCTCGGCGGCTGCCATGGCCATGTGGCCCGCCGCGTGGCCGACCTCGAAGCGGGCGATGCGGACGAACCGGTTTCCCATGCGTTCCCGGATGGCCTCCAGCAGGTCATCGGCCAATGCATCAGGCTGCCCAGGGCGCGGGGGTGGCAGCCCCAGTGCAAGGCCGATGCGCAGAGACAGGTTTCCAGCAAGCTCCGTCAACGGTGCCAGCGCCTCCTCGATGGCCGGCAGCAGCAGCGCGCCCAGGCGCGCGCTACCGTCGAGTCCCACGTCGAGCCAGGGTGCGCGCGCAATACGCATCGGCTCACCGGCCGTGTCGACCATGTACGGATGCTCGGAGAAGCCGCACACGCCGGCGCGCGCCGCCGCAGCGCTGGCCCATGCATTGCGCCCTATCGGCGTGCTGGCGCCAAGCCCGACGATCTGCAACGCGTTGCCGGCCATGCTCAGGCCTCCACCGCCTGCTCGGGCGCCGTCTCGCCCAGGCGCAGCAGCCGCTTCTCGACGATGCGCGTCTTCAGAAGCTTGTGAACCTTGGGATGGCAAGGCAGCGCGCTGTGCCAGACCAGCGAAACACGCATCGCCGCCGGCTCGAGGATGACCGTGTGCAGTTGCGGCCGCTCATGCAGCACCTGCGTGCCGTCGGAGAAAAAGGTTTCGAGGCCGAGCAGCACGCGCGGCAGCGTCAATCGGATCTCGGGCTGCGGCGCCAGATGCACCATCAACACCGGCTCGTCGCCCACCAGAAACTGCGGCGCCTGCTGATCCCCGGGCGCGCACTGGTAGTGCCGATCATCAAAGTCCACCGGCAGCAACGGCAACCGATCCCGCTGCCACGCTTCGTCATACGTCCCCGCAAACCCCGCGCGCGGCTGCCAGTGGTTGCACAGCGGCCCGAAGCCCGCGGGCTCAGGCCTGTCGCTGCACGCCCGAACGCACTGGTCCGGGTACTCGATGTTCGGCAGCCGCACGCCTTCGGCATGCGCAGCCTCCGTCACAAAGCCGGTGCCCACGGGGTTGCGCACGTCGAACTGCGGCAATGGTGCATCGCGCGTCCACGGGTCCACGCCGCCATACGCGCGCTCCCACACCAACGGCATGACGCTGAAAGGCTCGGGCTCCGACGGCGCACCGCCGAGCCACACGCGGTCGCCGGTCACGCGCAGGCGCTTGGCGATGGGGCCGACGCGCAGGCCCACGTCGAGCTGCGTCACGGGCACGCCGCCTGGCGCATGCGCGTGGCCGATCAGCACCACGTCGGTCGTCAGCTTGGTGCGCACCAGGTCCATCTCGTAAAGCAGGCTCGGCTGGGGCGCGGCTTCGTCCACGAAGACGGGCGCCTGCGCAACGGGCGGTTGCTCGGCCGCGACGCTGGTCTCGCCATCGGGTGAAATGTCGAAGCTGCACTTCACCGCCACGAGCCAGATCTCCGCGCCGTCGCGGTCGCGCACCCAGGTGCGTTCGGCGGCGTAGGGCGTGCGGTTGTCCAGCTGCCACATGGCGCATGCCTTTTCAGTTGATGCCCACGTAGGCACCCTTCACGCGGTTGGCGCCGCGCGACCGCGAGAGCACGTAGTTGCCGTTGATCAGCACCTTGCCCGCGCGCGTGAGCACGATGCTGGCATCGCCACAGCGCAGCTCGATGCGCTCGCGCGCCTGCAGCACCACGCGCTCGCCGTCTACGCTGGCGGCCACGCGCGCGGCATCGGCCGCCGGTGGTGCTTCGGTGTGCAGCGGCTGCAAGCGCCCGACGATGACCGGGTGCCGCACCTCGCCCCTCTCGAAGGCCACGACGACAGCCGCGCCGGCATCGCCGGACGCGAGGCCGACGGTCGACAGCGCCTGCACCGGCGCCATGCCCCCGCCCAGCGTGACAAGAAATCGCCCCTCGGCATCGAAGCCGGCAAAGGCGGCCAGCGCCACGCCCTGGCCCGACAGCTTCGACCAGGCGGCCACGCTGTGCAGCAGGCTGCGCGCGCTCTGGAGATCGGTGTGGTCTTCCACGGCTCAGTCCTCCCCCAGGTTGGAGCCCTTGATCTTGATCGAGCCGCCGGCCTTGAACGATGCGCTGCCGTCGGCCTTGATGGTGATCTTGGCGCCCTTGATGGTGATGCCGCTGGCGTTCATGACGATCTTGCTACCGCCGGCCTTGAGCATGATGGTGGGTGCCTCGACCATGCAGATGGCGCCGGCCTTGATCTTGATCGGCCCCTTCGATGTCTCGGAGATCACCGCGGCCGAGAGCTTGTGCGGACCACCCACGGTGATGGACTGCAGCGCACCCACGCTCACCTTCTGCAGGCCGCCCACACTCACGATCTGCGCACCACCCACCGTCACGGCCTGCACACCGCCCACGGTAATGGCCTCCCCCGCGCCCACGCTGTGCATGCGCCCGGCCCCTACCGTATGCATCTCGGCCACCGAAATGGTGGTGGTCTGCACGCCGTTCACGGTATGGCTGCGCCCGCCGTTGATGGTCACGGTCTCGCCGCCGTTCACGGTTTCGGTCCGGTGGCCGCCGATGGTGATGGTTTCGGTGCCACCCACCGACTCTTCGCGGTTCGCGCCGACTGAAATCGTCTGGTTGGCCCCGATGCTCTGGGTCTGGTTGCTGCCCACGGTTTCCGAATCGTCGACATCCACCGCATCGGTGCGGTTGTTGTGCACGGTGGTGGTCTGGTCGTGCTCCACCGTGGTGTTCATGTCGTACTGGCCGTGGATGGTCACCTTCTCCTTGCCCGCGGTGTCGTCCATCGACAGCTCGTTGTAGCCCTTGCCCTTGTGCGTGTTCGACTTGATGCCGCTCACCACGGCGCCGGCCGGAAGGCCGAAGGGCGCCATCGATTCGCCGTTGTAGAAGCGCCCGACGATGATGGGCTGGTCAGGGTCGCCGTCCAGAAAGTCGACGACCACTTCCTGGCCGATGCGCGGAATGCTGACCGCACCCAGCATGAGCTGTTCTCGTCGTTCTTGCCGTAGCGGTCCCAGTGAAACTGCACCTTCACGCGCCCGTGTTCCTCGGTCCAGATCTGCTCACCGCTGCGGCCCGTGACGATGGCGCTCTGGGGCCCGGGCATGGTGACGCGCGGTGTGAGGCGCGGCGGCCGCCACGGCGTGTTCAGCGGAACCACCGTCAGCAGAAAGCTGCTGCTCGCGCGCTGGCCGCTGCGCAATGCCGGTGTCTCGGCCATCAGGTCGCCCAGCAGTTCGCCCAGCCCGGTGTTGACGGGGTCGTCGGCCAGCGCGTCGTGCAGCACGGCGTCGATCGGGCGCGGGCTCTCGGCAATGTCCGCGCCTTCGTAGCCCGGGTGGCTGGCAACAAAAGTGCAGGCCGCGATCAGGTAGTCACCGTCGTGCTTGCCCTCGGGGTCTCCCTTGAACGCAAAGCTGCGCCCCGCAGTCACGTCGGGCCAGCCGGTCAGTGCCCAGTGGCGCTGCCGACGGGCGATGAGCTCGTCCAGCCGCAACTGCGCCAGGTTGTCGGTGTCGTCGCCCGAGGCATAGCCGCCCGGAAACTCGAACACCTCCAGGTCGGACAGCTCATGCGTGTCGGGGTCGCCCTTGTCCGCAAACAGCTGCTTGCTGATGACCTTGAAGTCCCGGTCGCGCGATGCGAACTTGCCCGATTCGAACTGCCGCGAGCTGATCCACCGCGTGATCTCGTTGGCGCGCCCTTCCGATGCATCGCGCTCCGCATGGTGCAGCGTATCGGCGGCGGGCAGCTTCTCGTGGGCCAGCGTGCTGGTGTCCGACAAGTGCAGCGTGCCGGGCGCGTCGTGCGCGTCGAACCAGTAATAGATGCCCTCTTCTTCCAGCAGGCGCGACAGGAACTGGTAGTCGCTCTCACGGTATTGCACGCAGTAGCCGTGGGGCGCATGGGGCCCGACCACGCCGGCCGACTTGATCTTCTTCAGGCTACCGACCGGGCTGTCGTCCAGCACGGCGTCGATCACATCCAGCACCGGCTTGTTCTGCAGGATGCGCGCGTTGACGCGCTTGCTCAGCAGCCAGAACCATGAGCGCAGGCTGATGCGGTATTCGATGAAGCGCCCGCTGCGCCCGGCGCGCGTGAAGCGCACGGCATGCCCATGGCAATGCCGCTTGTGCGTGCCGCCATCGGCATCTTCGAACTCGATCGCCACATCGAAAGCGCGGCCCAGCACGTCCGCGGGCTCGATGCTTTCGTTGTCGGTCAGCACGGTGAGCTCATAGGCCGACGGGCGCGCCAGCACCTCATGGCCCACGATGCGCCAGAACATGAGCTTGTCGACGATGGGCGAGTCGCCCTGGATGCTGAACGTGTGATCGGTCATGCTTCCATCCCTTTTTACGTACCCCCTCCCGAACCTCGCCGCCGTTCTTCCGGCGGGCCGTGCGCCTAGGGCGCCAGCAGAAGCACCAGCGCCTGGCTCGGCACGAGCCGCACACCGGGGCAGTTGGTGCTGTTTTGCAGCGACACGCTGGTCATGCGCGTGGCCGGCATGCCGTTGAGCAGCACGGTGAACGCGCCGGTCACGTGCCGCGACGGACCCATGACCGTGCCCGAGGCCACCCCCATGTTCACGCCCGTGTTGTCGCCGTTGGTCATGGGAATGGTGGTTCCCAGGTTGTGCGCAGGCATGCACATGAAAAGAATCGTGGGGCAGTTCGGAATGGCCATCGGCCCCATGGCGATGTTGGGGTACGGAATGGGCACCGGCCCCGCGGGCGTGGGCGTGAGGCACACGTCGGGAAAGCCCATGTCGGTGCCCATCATCTGGCAGTTGGCGAACATGTCGGACTCCTAGCCGAAGTGAATCTGCGCGCCCCGCGCCTTGACCAGCTGCTCGCCCTCGACGAGCGTGTGCTCGCCATGGATCTGCAACAGCTGACGCGCCTGCAGCTCCATGTGCCCGGCCTGGGTGCGGTCCAGCCCGTCGGTGCTGCGCATGTATTGCTTGCTGTGGTGGTGCACGCGGTCGAACAGCGTCGACAGCGCGGCCCCAATCGCCTTGACCGTGCCGCCCACCAGATTGAGGCGCTCGCCCATCGCGTCGGCCTGCTCGCAACTCAGGCGCACCTGCGGTGCGGCCATGTGCAGCACCTCCTGTGCGTTGGCGCTGATGGTGGACGCGCTCAGTTCGAGCTTGCCCTGGCTTTGCAGCACCATGTCCTGCGCGCCGCTGCGCTCGAGCACCGCCATCACCCAGCATTGCCGCCGGTCGTCCAGCAGCGCCGCAACGACGTCATCGGCCTGCACCGCCACCATGCAGCTGAAGGCTTGGCGCGCGCTGACCTCCTGCACACCCTCTCGGTCGATGCGCAGGCGCAGCCCCTGCGCGGACCCGGGCCCGGAAAGCACGATGGCCCGGTGCCAGCCGGTTCGCGCCGGTGTCGGCGCCTCGGCTTGCTTGTTCGGCTTGCGAAGTGCCTTGGTGCGGCGTTCGGTAACTGTGGCGGTCATGATGGCCTCATGGATGAATGGCGTTTTCGCTCGGTGCTTCAGGCAACTGCCCACTGCTCCGCGCGTGCCAGATCGGGGTCCGTCCCGAGGGCGCGGCTTCTGTCGGTGGCTTGCGCGTCCTGCAGCTGCGCGCGATGAAAGACGGCGCGGAACAACTCGGTATCGCGCAGGTCGGCGCCTTGCAGGTCGGCATGCCGGAAATCGGCATAGGTGCAATCGGCGCCCGCGAACACCGCGCGCGCCAGCTTGGCCTCTGCGAAGTGGCACTGGTGCAGTTGCGCGGCGCCGAAGTGAGCACCCGGCAACGCGGCCTCGGTGAAAAGCGCCTGGCGCAATTGCGCCTTGGTGAAGCGTGCACCCTCGCCCTTGGCGGCGCAGAAGATGGCTTGCGGCGCCTGTGCGTTGCTGAAGTCGCAGCCGTTCAAGGTGCTGCCCTGGAAGTTGCATTGCCGCAGCTTCGCACCCGCAAAGCTGCTGCCGCTCAGGTCTGCATCGGCAAACTGGCATGACTCGTAGTTGCCGCCGTCGAAGCGCATGTTCTCCAGGCTCGATTTCGAGAACACCACGCGAGTCATCGGCGCGCCCACCCAAGTCATCAGGCTGAGGTCGCAGCCGGTCACTACCGTGTGCATCCACTGCGAGTGGTCGGCGTTGACGTCGACCAGCTTCGATTGCGAGAAAACCGCGGACTCGAGGTTCGCGCCTTGCATGCCGGCATGGTCGAGCGCGCAAGCATGAAACCTCGCCATTGCCATCGATGCCTCGCCGAACTGCGCATGCGTGAGGTCGCATTCGCTGAAGGTGGTGGTGTGCAGATTGGCACTGCGAAAGTCCGCGTGGTCGAGCTTGCAGCAGTTGAACACCGCATGGCGCAGGTTGGCGCCTGCGAACAGCGCACCGCCCATGTCGCACTGGTCGAACACCGTCTCGCGCACATCGGCCTCGCGCAGGTCGGCGCCGCCCCAGCGGCACTGCGTGAAGATGCCGCCGCCCAGGAACGTCTTGGCGTAGTGGCCGCCGCTGAAGTCCTGCCCCTCGAAAGCTTCGCCCAGGCCGGCGCCCAGCGAAAGGAGTTCGGCGCTTACCTTCATGCCGCATCTCCTGTGGAACTGCCCGCTGAACGGCTCGCGGCGTCGCGCGCCGCGGCAACGGCCTGCTGCTCGGCGTTCAGGCGCGGCCAGGTGCGGCTGCGTGTGAGCAATGCGCCGTCGAACTGCGTGTCCCCGCTCAGCGCCACCCGCGTGAGATCGGTGCCGAAGAGGTTGGCGCGCCGGAAGTCCGCGCCGATCAGGTTGGCGTAGCTGAAGACCGCGTCGTGAAAATTGGCGCCGGCCAGCCGTGCGCGGCTGAAGCGGGTCTTGCGAAAAAGTGCGCCCTTGGCCGAGGCCAGCCGTAGGTCGGCACCTTGCAGGTCGGCCATGCCGAGGTTGGCGCCGTCGAGCAGCGCCTTGGGTGCGCGAAGGCCGATGGCGCTGCATTCGCCGAGGTTCGCGTTCGACAGGTCGGCGCTGCTCGCGTCCAGCCCGTCGAGCACCGTGTTCTTCACGAACACCGCTCCCTTGGCACGGGCGGCAACCATGCGTGCGCCCTGCAGCTGACAGGTAACGAAGGTGGTCGACTGCAGCAGCGCGCCGGAAAGGTCCACGCCGCGCAGATCGCACTCGATGAAATTGGCACCGCTGAGGTCGGCCTCGCGCAGGTCGAGCCCCTGCAACGCGAGCTTGTAGAAGACATTTCCTGCAAGCTGGGCGCCGCTCCAGTCGGCAACGCCCCACTCTGTTTCGAGCAGGTTGGCGCCGGCAAGGTTGGTGCGCCGCATCTGCGTACCGGCGAGCGGCGTGTGCATCAGCATGGCGCCGCCCAGGTTCGAGCGGTCGAACACAGCGCCGTCGAGCCGCGCGCGGCCCAGGTTGGCGCCGGTGAAGTCGGTCTCGATGGCCATGCAGCCCTGCATGTCGGCATGCGCCAGCACCGCGCCGGCAAACTTGCAGCCAGATATGTTGGCCTTGCCGAGGTTGGCGCTCTCCAACCATGCGCCTGAAAAATCGAATCCGTGCAGGTCGAGCCCCGACAAGTCGACCCCCGTGAGATCGATCCACGGCAGCGTGCGATGGCCTTTCTCGGCCAACCACTGCACTTCTTGCCGGCGCCGGGCCCCCTCCTCTCCCCGGAGCGCGAACGCCGGCGGCTGCATGTGGGCCGATTGCAAATAGCCCAGCCGCTCGGCGCCTTGGCGATCGCGCAGCTTTTCCAGCAACTGGGGTTCGGGCATCGGCAGTTTGCCGAACTGGGCCTTGAGTTCGGCCAGGTGCTTCTCGGCGGTGTAGAGCGGCGGGCCCCGGTGGGCCAGTTCGGCCAAGCGCTTTCTGTCTGCGTCGCCCAGGGCGAGCAGCTTCTCCAGCTGCGCCAGCATGTCTTGCGCGGCGGCGATCTGCTGCACCTCGGCTTCCTTCTGGCTGGCCTTGACGTAGGCGGGCAACTCGGCCAGGGTCGGCGGCTTCTCGCGCACCGGCGGCTTCAGGCCCAGCGCGTCCGGGTCTTTGCCGAAGGCGACGGCCTTCTCGCGCGCAAGGGCCACGTCGATCTCCGCGCGCCGAAACTGCGCATCGGCCTGGAGGCCGTCCATCCTGTAGATCTCGGCGGTCTTCTCGAACCCGGGGTCGATGGTGTCGATGTCCTCCGGCACCAGGTCGGCATCGTTCAGGCTTTCGATGCCGCCTTGCACCGGGTCTGTGCGCCGGGCCAGCACGTCGGCATAGTGGGCGTCGCCGCGCGGCTGGCCCAGACGCTCGACGGCAGTCATCAAATGATCGATGTCGCTGCCGTCGTACTCCGCCACTTCGGCCAAGCCGTGCCAGATCAGCAGCATGCGCTCCACTTCAGGAAAGAACCACACGGTGGTGAGCCGCATCGGCACTTCCTTGAACTTGTGCGACTCCCCCCCTGGCGCCACCTGCTCGGGCGGCAGCCGGTAGTTGGCGAACACGCGCGCCCGCAGGCCCGGCAGGTGGCCCTGCAGCAGCGGCTTGGTCGGGTGCAGGTTCTCGAGCGCAAAGGCCTCGTCGCCTCGCAGCGGGGCGTCCAGCCACTGGTCCCGTGGCGCCATGTTGAAGTGCCGCCAGTCCACGTCAGGAGGGAAACCCGGCGCATGCTGCTTGAGGTAGTTCTCGTCGTAGGTGCCGCGCAATGCGGCGCGCTGCGGATGCATCATCTCGAGCGCACCGAATCCCGCGGGCTGCACCACGTCGCCCGGTGCGGTGATACGCGAACCGGCCAGCTCCAGCGGCGGCAGCCAATGCACGCCGCCGACCGCCGCGGCGCCCATGCCCAGCGGGTTGTCGGCCACCGCAGGGCCGCCGTACGCATTGGCCCAGTCCAGCGCCACCGGCTGGTAGACCTCCGACTGCACCACGCGCGCGCCGTCCCAGTAGCGCGGCGAGAAGGCCATCACGGCCTTGCCTGCACTACCTAGCCGCACACGCGCCACGGCGCCGCGCGAACCGGCCTCGCCCGCATGCACGCGGCCGACCACCAGGTATTCGGGCGTGAGCTTGGCAATGCCTTCGTCGACCAGGGGCAGCGCCATCAGCTTGGTGATGCAGTCCCACATCGACTGCTCGCGCAGCAGGCCGCCGTCCTCCGGCGACATCGGTGCGAACAGCATCGTGCTGACGCACAGGCCGGCCTTGGACCGGTACTCGATCGGCCGAAAGCTCAGTGCGGCGACATGGGGCTTGAGTATCTGCATGAAGAACGGGTGGTGTCCTGGGCGCGGTGTGCGAAGCGGCGCTCAGTCGGCCGAGGCCGGCGGCGTGGGCAGGCCCTTCGAGGCGGCCGGCTGGGGCGCCGCGGTGGGCATCTTCGACGAGCCCGCGGCTATCTTCGAGCCGCTGTCCGCAACTGCATCGGGTGGCGCGCCCAGCTGCTTGTCGTTCGTGTACTGCGCCGCCTTGTCGGCCGGCGCCGAATGCAGGCGAATGTTGTCGGGGTTGGCCCAGCCGTTGTCCCTGCGCGCTTCGGCGATTCCCTTGGCGGCGTTGAGGCGCGATGCCATGCCGTGCAGCCCGAGGTTCTTCGCCTGCGTTGCGGCTTCTTCGAGCGCGGCCGCTGCGTCCGTGTACTGCTGGTTGGTGGCCTTGATGTCGGTGTAGGCGGCCGCGATCGAGTAGGCGACCGCACCGATTGCAGCGCCGATGGACGCGCCCATGGCAAACGCCCCGCCGGCTCCCGCGCCCGCACCGCCGCCGGGCATGATGACCTTGGCCGCGCGCTGCTCCACGTCGACAGGGGAGATGCTCAGGTCCACACCTGCAAAGCCGAGCTTGAGCGCCGCCGCCGTCTCCATTTGCAGCGCCAGGCACGAAGCCATGCTCAGGCCCATCATCGTGTCGATCGACAGCCCCATGAAGGTCGAGCGCGCCATGCCCATGTTGGCTTCGCTGTTGACGCCGATATAGCCGCTGGAGTTGGGCCCCAGCACGGTGGTGTTGGAGCCGTTCGACGTAGCGTTGATGTTGCCCACGGCGAACATCTCGAGGTTCGAATTCGACACCGCCTTGATCGAGTTGGCGAAGATGCTGTGCGCGCCGACGCTCGCGTCCACGCGATCCGCGTTGGTCGCCAGCTTCAGCTCGCCCACTGAACTTATTGCGATGTTCGCGCCCGAGGTCAGCGCAACCGCGCCCACCGAATTGACCGTCATCGATGCCGAGGTCTGCGAGAACGCGCCTACGGTGGTCAGGGTGTAGGTGCTGTTGGTGTGCGAAGTGACGGCGCCGTTCACCACCGTGTCCTGCTTTCCCTTGGTGCCGACGGTCTGGTTGCCCAGCGTGGTGGTGAAGGTGTCGGCGTCGAACTTGTTGGTCTGCGCCTGAACCACGTGGTTCATCTGCGTCTTCATGACCGTGTGCTCTTCCTTGCCCTTCACCATGATCGTGCGGTGGCGATCGACGGTCAGGCTCTGGTCGCGCATCACGTGGCCGGAATCGTCGTTCTCCACCGTGGTCGCCATGTTCTTTTCGGCGTGGATGTTCAGGAGCTCGTGCCCCTTCTTGTCCTCGAACATGATCTCGTTGTAGTTCCCGGGGCCACCGCCCGGCGTGGAGCGCGTCTTGAATCCGCTCTGCGTGGGCGACTTGTACGGAATGGGCTGGTCGTCGTTGTAGACGCGGCCGGTAATGACGGGCCGGTCCGGGTCGCCGTTCATGAACTCGACGATCACCTCTTGCCCGATGCGCGGCGTGAAGTAGCCGCCCCAGCCTTTGCCGGCCCAGGGTTGCGAGCAGCGTATCCAGCAGGTGGCCTTGCCGTCTCCGTCGTTGTAGCGGTCCCAATGGAAGTGGACCATCACGCGGCCCTCGTCCACATGGAGCTCCTCGCCTTCGGGGCCGCAGACGATGGCGCTCTGCGGGCCCGGCATCGTCACGCGCGGCGTCAGCCGGGGCGGGCGGAACGTGCGCTCGACCGGCAGCGCGGTAATCAGGAAGGCGCTGGCACCCCGTGCCCCGGTTCGCAGCGACGGTTGCCGCTCCAGGAGCTCCGTGAAGGCGGTCATCACGTCGGCATTGACGGCGTCGTCGAGGATCGCCTCGGACAGCAGCGCCGCGGCCGATTGCGACTCTGCGTCGTCACTGGCGCCTTCGTAGCCCCGATGGCTGGCCACGAACACGCAGCCGCCGATGACGTACTCGCCGTCGCGCAGGCCGCCTCGGTCGCCCTCGAAGTCGAAGCTTCGCCCTGCTGCAACGTCGGGCCAGGAGGTAAGGCCCCAGTGCCGCTCGCGGCGCCCGTCGAACTCCTCCAGGTGCACCTTGACTGCGGCGTCCACCTCGTCGCCGGTGAAATAGTTGCCCGGGTATTCGAAC
Source organism: Variovorax sp. CCNWLW235 (assembly GCF_037204085.1). NCBI lineage: Bacteria > Pseudomonadati > Pseudomonadota > Betaproteobacteria > Burkholderiales > Comamonadaceae > Variovorax > Variovorax sp. CCNWLW235. The sequence goes on from NZ_JBBCBW010000029.1 coordinate 44,491, forward strand.
ACCTCGAGGTCGGAGAGCTCGTGCTTTTCCTGCACGTCCACCTCCACGCTCAGCGGCTTCTTGATCGCCTTGTAGTCGACGTCGCGCGAGGCGTACTTGCCACTGTCGAAGCGGCGCACATCGATCCATTCGCTGATCTCGTTGAAGCGCGCCTCGCTCACGTCCGGAGATGCAAAGCGCAGCTTGGCCTCTACTGCAAGCTTCTCGTGGGCAATGCCGCTCGCGTCGGACAGGTGCATCGTGCCGGGCGCATCGTGGGCATCGAACCAGTAGTAGATGCCTTCGGCCTCCAGGAGGCGCGAGAGATAGTTGTAGTCGCTCTCCTGGAACTGCACGCAATAGCGGCGGGCCGGATGCGTGCCCACCACGTTGTCGGTGCGCGTCTTCTTGAAGCGCTTGATCGGGCTGTCCTCGAACACCGCATCCAGGATCCCGAGCACCGGCTTGTCCTGCAGGATGCGCGAGTTGGTGCGCTTGGTCAGCAGCCAGAACCACGAACGCAGCCGTATCTGGTAGCGAAAGTAGCGCCCCAACTGTTGCCCACGGGTAAAGCGCACCGCATGTCCCTGGCAATGGCGCTCGTGCGTGGCCCCGTCGGCATCGGAGAAATCGATCACCACGTCGAAGGCATGGCCGAGGATGTCCTTGGCGTCGATGAAGGCATTCTCCGAAAGCACCGTGAGCTCGTAGGTCGAGGCCCTTGCCAGCGCCTCGTGGCCGGCAATGGACCAGAACATGAGGTCGTCCTTGGCGGGCGACTCGCTCTCGATGCGGAAATCATGCGACATGTGTTGTGTTCTCTTCAGGCGTGGCGTCGGGCGCTGCTGGGCACTAGTCGAAGGCGTAGGTGAAATCAGCGTCTTTCACATCCAGCGCCACACGGCGGATCTCGCCGCCGGACGCCAGCCGCTGCAGGTACTCGACAGAGATCGTCGGCAGCACCGTGTTGGTCAGGATCGCGTCGATCACGCGGCCGCCCGACTCCGGGTCCTGGCAGCGCGCGACCACCTGCTCGACCACGGCTTCGCTGTACTCGAAGGGCACGCCGTGGTTGGTCTCCACGCGCTTCTTGATGCGGCCCAGCTGCAGCCGCACGATCTTCTTCATCATCTCGGGCGACAGCGGGTAATAAGGGATGGTGACGATGCGGCCCAGCAATGCAGGCGGGAACACCTTCATCAGTGGTGCCTTCAGCGCATCGGCCAGCGCGTTCGAATCGGGCAGCAACTCGGGATCGCGGCACATGCTCATCACGAGCTCGCTGCCGGCGTTGGTGGTGAGCAGGATGATCGTGTTCTTGAAATCGATCATGCGGCCCTCGCCGTCTTCCATCCAGCCCTTGTCGAAGACCTGGAAGAAGATCTCGTGCACGTCGGGGTGGGCTTTTTCCACTTCGTCGAGCAGCACCACGCTGTAGGGACGGCGGCGCACCGCCTCGGTCAGGATGCCGCCCTCGCCATAGCCCACGTAGCCGGGCGGCGCGCCCTTGAGCGTGGAAACGGTGTGCGCCTCCTGGAACTCGCTCATGTTGATGGTGATGATGTTCTGCTCGCCGCCGTAGAGCGCCTCGGCCAGCGCCAGCGCGGTCTCGGTCTTGCCGACGCCCGAGGTGCCGCACAGCATGAACACGCCGATCGGTTTTTGCGGGTTGTCGAGCCGCGCGCGAGACGTTTGAATGCGCCGCGCGATCATTTCTAGGCCGTGCTTCTGGCCGATGACGCGCTGGTTGAGCGTGTCCGCAAGCTTCAGCACCGCCTCGACTTCGTTCTTGACCATGCGGCCGACGGGAATGCCGGTCCAGTCGGCGACCACCGAGGCCACGGCCTGCTCGTCGACAGAAGGCAGGATGAGCGGCGACTCGCCCTGCACCGCATGAATCTTTGCCTGCAGCGCATGCAGTTCTTCAAGCAGCGCAGCCCGGTCTTCGCTCCCTCCCCCGCTGGGGGAGGACTGGGGTGGGGGCACGTCGGCTTTCGCATCGCGCTCGGCGGACGCAGCATCCACCGGCTTGTTGCCCGCACGCAATTTGCTGCGCAACTCCAGCAGCCGATCGACCAGCCCTTTTTCTTCCTGCCAACGCGCATTCAGCCCCTCGAGCTGCAGCTTGGATTCGACCAGCAGCGCCTCCACCTGCGCCGAGCGCTTGGCCACGTCGATGCCGATGGCTTCCTCGCGGCCGATGATCTCCTGCTCGACCGTCAGCCCCTCGATGCGGCGCATGCAGTCTTCCACCTCGGGCGGCGTGGCGTGCTGCGACACGGCCACGCGGGCGCAGGCGGTATCGAGCAGGCTCACGGCCTTGTCGGGCAGCTGGCGCGCGGGAATGTAGCGATGCGACAGCTTCACGGCCGCCTCGATGGCCTCGTCGAGCAGCTGCACGCGGTGATGCTTTTCGAGCACGCTGGCCACGCCGCGCAGCATCAGGATGGCCTTCACCTCGTCGGGCTCGGGCACCTGCACCACCTGAAAGCGCCGCGTGAGCGCCGGGTCTTTCTCGATGTATTTCTTGTACTCGGCCCACGTGGTGGCGCCGATGGTGCGCAGGTTGCCGCGCGCCAGCGCCGGCTTCAGCAGGTTGGCCGCGTCGCCGGTGCCGGCTGCGCCGCCCGCGCCCACCAGCGTGTGGATCTCGTCGATGAAAAGAATGATGGGAGTGGGCGAGCTCTGCACCTCGTCGATCACCTGACGCAGGCGTTGCTCGAACTCGCCCTTCATGCTCGCACCGGCCTGCAACAGGCCGATGTCGAGCGTGAGCAGCTTCACGTCCTTCAGCTGCGGGGGCACGTCGCCGCGCGCAAGGCGCTGCGCAAAGCCTTCGACCACCGCGGTCTTGCCGACGCCGGCCTCGCCGGTGAGCAGCGGGTTGTTCTGGCGGCGGCGCATCAGGATGTCGACGATCTGCCGGATCTCTTCGTCGCGCCCGGTCACCGGGTCCATCTCTCCCTTTTTTGCCTTGTCGGTCAGGTCGACAGCAAATTTCTTGAGGGCATCGCCCTTGCCCATGGCAGCGGGCGCCATCGCGCCCGAGTCTTCGCCCGGTGCGCCGCTGCCCATGCCGGTGCCGTCCTGCGCGCGCATCTGCGATTCGGGCGATGGGTCGCAGATCTTCACGAAGTTGTCGGCCAGGTCTTCGACCTTGATCTTCTCGAACTGCTTCGACAAGCCGAAGAGCGGGTTGCGCAGGCTCTGCGTCTTGAGCATGCCCACCAGGATGTAGCCGGTGCGCACCTGCGCCTCGCCGAACTGCAGCGTGGCGTAGGTCCAGGCTCGCTCGATGGCGTTCTCGATGTGGGGAGAAAAGTCGCTGATGGCAGTGGCTCCGCGCGGCAGGCGGTCGAGCGCGGCCGTCAGGTCCTTGGCAATCACCGACACGTCGAGCCCGTAGTGCTGGATCACGCGGTGCAGGTCGGAGTCCTGTGCCTGCAACAGCTGGGCGAACCAGTGCTCCAGCTCCACATACGGATTGCCCCGCATCTTGCAGAACACCGTGGCGCCTTCGATGGCTTTGTAGGCCAGCGAGTTGAGCTTGCCGAAAAGGGCAGTGCGGCTGATTTCACTCATGGAGGACTCCGTATCTCTTCAAGACGAATGAAGATGGGTTTATTGAAATGGAAGCGCGTGCGGCCGCCGGTTCGCGCCGGCCGGCTGGCTTGCGATGCGCACGTCGGCCGCGTCGCGCGCGCGCGGCCTTTGGCCGAGCCACGCAATCCATCCGAGGCGCGGCGCATTCCCTTTTGCCTGGCCCAGGCGCGTGGGCGGCACCTGCGCGCCTTGCAGCGCAAGCTGCGCGTCCCACTCGAGCTCGTCGCCGAGCAGCTGCTGCATCCAGCGCTGCAGCACGGGCTGCGCATCGCCGATGGGAAGGAACATGCGGTACTGGTCGAGCGTGAGCGGGCCCACGTGCAGCCGCACGCGGTGCTGCCGGTCCCACGCGCGCGTGCCGAGCATGGCGCCCATGCCCATCGAACGCGAGGTCTCGCCCTGGCCGAGCCGCGTCAGCTCGCCGGCGGGCAGGCTCATCCAGTGGCCGACCCAGCGCTCCAGCTTGAACGGCACGCCGAAGTAGCTGCACAGCACCGATTCCACACCTTCGGCGTTGTGCACGCGCCGCGCGAGCCAACCCGAAAAATGCAGGCGCGCGTCGTCGTGCACCTCGTCGCGCCCGATGCGCCCCGGCGCGCCGATGCCGACCAGCGCACCGACCTGCAGCCTGAACCTGTCTTCGCCTGGCCGGTCGAGCGCCACGGCCGGCCGCGACTGCGCCCAGGCCCGGTAGAAGTGCAGCGAGAAGCGATGCGAGAAGCTGTCCAGGAAAGCCAGCCACGTGGGGTCGCCCTGGTTGATGCTTCGCTCGCGAATGAAGTCGCTCAGGTGCACCGGCAGCGGGCCGTTGGGGCCGATGTAGCTGAAGAAATGCTGGCGCAGGCGCGGCGGTGAATAGGCGGTGGCGGGCTCGAAGCGGCTGAAGCTGGCGGGCGCAAACGAGAGCGAAGGCTCCTGTCCCACGCGCACCGGCTCCGCGTTCGGCAACAGTGCGCGGCCCCAGCGCGGCGTGGTCGCTGCAATCGATTCCAGCCGGCGCAGCACCGCAAAGTAGTCGAAGGCCCACGGCTCGGCCGACCACTCGCGCAGCGCGTTGTCCACGCGCGTGCCGACCGGCTCCCCGCGAGCGACGCTCACAGGATCTGGCGTGTCCCGCACAGCGGCCTCCAGCGCATGATTTCGCCCTTGCCCGCAATACGCAGCACGGCCTCGACGAAGTGGTTGACCTCCACGTGGCGCGCCAGGTAGCGCGCCATCACGGCGCCAAAAAGAAAGACGCTGTGGCCGTGGAACGCATCCTTGTCGACTTCGAGCGTCACTTCGAGACCGCGGCCGAATGCGATCGGTCCGGGCAGCGGCAGCCTGCGTGCCACGGGCTTGCTCTTCACCGACAACAGGCCGCGCACCTGGCCCTGGCGCATTTCATCCGCGTGCGCGGCGTAGAGCATCAAGGTTTCGCGCAATGCGGCGGCGCCCTGCTCGGGCGTGCTGTCCGAGAGCGACAGGTAGTTGAGCGCCAGGTGGTCGACCACGCGCCAACCGAGGCCCTGGCTGACCACCGGCGACACCGGCCGCGAAGGCCCGCGCACCATGCGCACGCGCTGCGCCGGAAAAGAGTCGATGCAATCGAAATCGTTGTCACGGCCCAGCGGCATCAGGAGCGGCAAGTCGCGGTTGGTGCACAGCGCCGTCACCGCCAGCTGGCGCAGCGCGGTCGAATACGGCGCCTGCTGCGGATCGACGATCTGCATGTACACCTCGGAGCCGATATGGCTGCTGCGGTGCCCCTCGGTGCGCTGGCGCACCGAGAGCATGCGCGGCTCGCGCGTGGTGGTGTAGTAGGCCGGGTGCGCATGGCGGCTGCCATGAAAGGCCGAATAGAACGGGCGAAACGACTGCTCGGCGGCCACTTCCGCCGTGCCGGGTGCGCCGTGTCCGGTGACCTCTGTCACCGTGTGCACTTCAAAATCCTGCGGGCGCGTGCGGTCGGGCACCAGGTGGAACTGGCTCACGCCTTCCGACACGGGTACGCGGTCGAGCCGCTTGCTGAAGAGGTTGGCCACCGGCACGCAATGCAGCTGCACGTTGTCCGCACTCACCAGTTTTTCGAGCGCCGCATCGCCGCGCGAGAAGAGCAGCACGATCTCGAGCTCCGCCACGGCCATGTCCGCCAGCAGCGGCTGCAGGCCGCCGATGCGGGCGAACTGGAATCGCTGCGGAAACGCGAAGTACTCCTGCAGCAGCCTGAAGCCCGAGAAGCCGGTGGCCGTGACCGGCAGCAGCGCCTCGTCTTCCTCGAAGCCCACCGGCTGGATGGCGCTGCCGGGCAGCGTCTTCATCGCGCCCTGCATTGCGCCGCCGGGCGCCATCGGCCGCACCAGCACGCCCACGGGCTGGCCCAGCGCGCATTCGTGCAGTTGCCACGCCACGTCTTCGGCGCCGCCGAAGTGCAGCAGCAGCTCGTCCATGGCAATCTGGCTGAAGTTCAGCCCTGCCGTCGCGCGCAGCGCAATGCGCAACCCGCCGCGAATCGCGCGCGACTGCGGGTGCGCATTCAGCGGCAGGTCCGGTGCATAGGTGAAGTACTGAGCCCGCAGGATCTCGATGGGCCAGACGCGCAGCGCGCTGGCCGTGCGGAATTCGCAATGCGTGTTCTGCCCCACCGCCTGCCGTGCGCGCAGCCCGCTGCCGCGCGGCAGCGTCGGACCGGTGGCAAGCTTGGCGTCGTCGGCGTCCGGCACCACCGACACAATGGCCATGGCCGGCGTGGGCGCCAGGAAGTGCGGATAGACGATGTCGAGCAGATGGCCCGTGAAGCGCGGGTATTCGGCATCGAGCTTCAGCCCCACGCGTGCCGAGAGGAATGCGGTGGCCTCGATCAGCCGCTCGACGTACGGATCGGCGACCTCCTGGCCTTCGATGCCCAGGCGGTGCGCAATCTTCGGAAAGGCGCGCGCAAACTCCGAAGAGCTTTCGCGGAAGTAGCGCAGTTCCTGTTCATACAGGCTCAGCAACCTGGGGTCCATGGCGGACTTACCTCTGGGATTGCGCCATGTCCACGATCTCTATGCGGCCTTCTTCCAGGTCGACGCGGCTGCGCATCAGGAACTCGAGCGGCACGGGCTGCGCCCACAGCATGCCGCGGATCTGCAGGCCAATGCTGTTGTGAGAGTCCAATGCCGAGCCTTCCATGACGAGTTCAACTTCGAGAGTGCGGGACAGGATGCGTGGCTCGAACTGCAGGATTGCGTTCTTCAAAGCCTGCTCCATGCTGACACGCTGCACCGACGAGGTGTACTGGCCAGACAGCATAGGCAATCCGTAATTGATGACGGAGCGCGCCGCATTGGGAAAGCGCTTGTCGTCCATGGCAAGGCCGTAGCTGGTGGCATTGAAAAGCCAGCCGAGGTCGCGCAGCACTGCCTGGCGCAGCGCCTGCTTGGTGAGCGTGCGCTTGTCGTCGCTCTCGCGCTTCTCGTCGGGCGCATGGTCGACTAGCCGGTCGAGCAGCGACGGCTGCAGCCGCTCCTGCGCGGTGAGTTCAGCCATCGGCGCCGTCCTCGGCAGGCGTGCCGGCCTCCGCGGCGGCGGTGGTGGCCGGCGTGAACAGGATCTCGCGCACGTCCATCAGCGCGTACTCGCCGGCGTCGCTGCCCAGCACGCGCTGGCCGCTGCCGATCCACACCTCGGGACGCAGTTCGCGCCACTCGGTCTTGCGGGCGAGCTGCAGTTCGCCGTCCGCGCTGTTCTCGCTGCCCTCGTAGCGCGTGGGAATCAGCGCAAGCGTCTCGCCGCCGTTTTCGAACTGCAGGTGGGCGGGCATCCAGACGCAATCGCGCAGGTCTTCGGGCGGCTCGATCTTGATGTGCGCAAGCCGCACATAGGGAATCCAGTAGTACTTGCCATTGACGAAAGCTTCGAGCACCGGGCCGAGGCGCATGTCGGCATCGGCCAGCCACTCGAACGGTGCCCCGTCGATGGTGCCGCCGATGGCCGGCGCGGCGTCGAAGGCGCGCTGTCGCAGGTCTTCTGCCATGCCGTCTTCGCCGCGGCCCTGGCGCAGCAGCGATTCGATCAGCAGCGCCAGCCATTCGTCCGGCTGGCCGAACACCATGGGCGTGCGCTTGCCCGCGAACACTTCGGCGCGCAGGCCCTCGCAGCGCACGGCCTCGCCATACACCTGCTTCATCGGCACGGCCAGCGCGTCGAGCTCGGCTGCCACGGTGAGCTGGTTGAGGGCGCGCTCCCACTGGCCCAGCACGCAGAGCAGCTGCGCCATGAAGACGCGGTGCTTGCTGTCGGACGGCTTGGCACGCACTTCGTCGCTCAGTGCCTTGAGCGCGGCCACCGGATCGGCGGCCTTCAGCAGTTCGGATGCGGTCATGGTGTGGGGCCCCGGTTGGTTTCGATCACTCGGCGGATTCGAAGACGCACTCGCGCACCGCGCCGCGCGCGCCCGCCTCTTTTTGCGGTGCCGAGCGGATGCTGAAGCGCCTGAATGCGAAGCTGATGATTTCCGTCGGCACGCCCAGCACGCTGTTGGTGAGCAGCATGTGGCTGGTCACCCGCACCTTCTCCATGGTGAACTCCAGCATCGCCTGGGCCTCGGTCGACTTGACGTCGCCGCCCGACTTGTAGACGCTCACGATCACCTTGCCGGCTTCGGCATTGACTCGCAGCAGGCTCGCGATGGAGGCCGTGGCCGCATCGGTGCGGCGAACGACGATGAAGTTCGACAACGCGCGTGCCGCGGCAGCGCGGCCGGATTGGGAGTGCTGATGCCCGCCCCAGAAATAGCCGGCAATTTCCAGTCGCGGCTTGCCGTCTTCGAACTGGCGCGCCAGCTCGCCTTCGATGGGAGTGCCCGAGTGTTCGATCAGCATCACAAGATCGCAGCCGCTCGCTCCTCCCAGCGCAAGATCGAGCATGCGCAGTGCGTCGTCGGGATCGGGGACTCCGTTGGAAGTCATGGACATGGGCTTCTCCTTCTCGGTGATGTGTGATTCGGTGGATGTGGGCGGATGGACGTGTGCGGAGGGGCCCGTTCAGGGCGCGGCGAGGTTCGTCCAGCGCAGCATGGCGCCGTACACCTGCCGCTCGCGCTCGGGCGTGAGCTGGCCGCGCACCCGCAGTTCCGCGGTGTGGGTCGTGGCTTCGGCGGTGCCGGCGCCGAACAGGCGCGGTGCACTGCGGGCCTGGGCCGGCGCTGCCAGCACCAGCAGCCTGGCCGGCCGCCCGGGCTTGAGCCACGGCAGCGCAAATCTTTTGGAGGCAGGCGACTCGCGCGTGCCGCGTTCGAAGCGATTGGCTTCGCCCAGGTCTTCGGGATAGACGGGCCGCAGGACGCCCTGCGCATCGACACCGACCACCACCAGATCGATCGATTGGCCGCTGCCGTTGCGAACCATGAGCTCGGCACGCTCTCCCGGCCGCAGCTGCAAGGCGCCGCCGGCGGTGTCGCGCACGTTCGCGCTGCGCAGCACGCGGCTGTCGTCGCGCACCTCGAGCACGGCGTCGAAACCGTCGAGCCGCCCGTCCTTTGCCAGATCGGCAAGACGCGACATCCACTTGAGCTGCGCCAGTGCCTGGAGCCGCGCGCGGGCTTCGGCCATGTCTCGCACCACGATGCCGGACGGCGCAGAACCCGCCTCCGCAGCCGCAGCAAATGCGGGAGACAGCAACTCCAGCCGGCCGCCCGCCGCGCCAAGGTCGACCCAGCGCACATCGGCTTGCGCCTCGCCCGCCGTGCGAATGGAGGCGGGGTAGTCGAGGCTGATCCCGCCGGGCAGCGCGGAATCGCTGCGCACCCGCAGCGTCGCCAAGGCCGGCTCGCCCATCGGTGTCACGCTCCATGAAGTGGCCTGCGCGAGTTCGGCCAAGGCCGGGGGGACCGCCAGCCGCGCGCTGCCGAGATCGGCCTGCGCCAGCCTGCCCTGTGCCGTGCGCTGGAGGCCGTCGGCCAGGGTGGCGACGATGCGCAGCTCCTGCCCCGGCTCCAATCCGTCGAGCAGGCCGGCCTTGAGCGTGAGGCTGCCGCCCGCGCGTTCGGCACGCCACACGGGCCGTGTCGAAAGAGGGGCCGAGGCATTGGCGAAGATCGGCAGGTCGATGTTGCCCTCCGCCACAGGCGACGGCAACTCGCGCGCGGGAAAGCGCGATTCGAGCTCTTCGATCACCGGCGGGTACAGGTCCAGCACGCCGTTGAACAGGTCGCGCCAGGTCGCGGGCTTCTGCTGCAACGCCTCGGCCACGGCCCACGTCAGCAAGCCCTGGGGCCGCGCGTTGCGGGCCTTGCGCGGCAAGCGCAGTTCGGGCGTGACCTGGTGGCTCTCCGACGCGAAGAAGGCCACATAGCGCGCGCGGGGCACGCCGGCCGCAGCCTCGGGCAGCGCCTGCATCGGCTGCGGTGCCGCAGAGGGCCCGCTCGCGGCAAGCTGGCCGGCACGCACGCCGCGAAAGCGCACTTCATCGTCCGCGGGGCCGGCGTCTTCCAGCGGCTGTGCCGCGCTGCTGCGCGTCATCGAGGCCGCGGAGCAGGTATCGAACACCGACCACACGAACACGTTCTTGCCAAGGAAGGCGCGGATCCAGCGGTCGAAGTCGACATCGCGCAGGCCGCCCGGCAAGCTGCCGCCTGACGCGTCCGTGCCGCGGGCGTCGCGCGCCAGAAAGTTTTCCGCCAGGCCATCGGGCTCCTGGTAGCGCTTGGTGCTGTCGCGCACCCGCGTGCCGTGCCCTGAAAAATAGAGCATCACGAAATCACCCGAACGGGACTGCTCGAGCAGCCGGGCCAACGCCTCGTTGATGCGCTCTGCTTCGGGCAGCGAGGCGCCCGCAACACCGTCGGCCAGCACCGTGACATCGGCGGGCGCAAAGCCCTGCTTCATCAGGGTCTGCCGCATGAGCATCACGTCGTTGCGCGGCGCCTGGAGCCACAGCGCCTGCGGCTGGTTGACGAGTTCGGAGACGCCGACGAGCAGGGCGCGCTGGGTGGCGAACGAAAAGCTGCTGCAGGCAAGCAGCCACGCCATCAGCAACGTTTGCAGGAAGCGCCGCTGTGTTGCTCCCTCTCCCCTTGGGGAGAGGGTTGGGGTGAGGGCCGACGGCGATACAGAGGACGATGCTTTGGCGAAGGCACCTGCCCTCACCCTGCCCCTCTCCCGCAAGCGGGAGAGGGAACAAGACAGCATGCCGGCCGATGTCATGGCCGCTCCGAAACCGGCCCGGCCGACTCAACCAGCGGCGATGCCGCGAGCACCGCGAGGCCCCCGACCGGATCGGCCGCGCGCAGCCGCCAAACGCCGTTCGCGCCCGGCCCGCCGACCACCTCGGCCCGTGCCGCCTGCAAGAGCCGGTCGGCCTCGTCGATGCGCACGCCGTCCTTCCAGCGCACGACCAGGTTCGCTGCTGGCGCGGCCTCCGGCACGGTGGGCACGCTGCGGAAGCGCACGTCGTCGTCCGCGGCGTCGCGCCCGCCGGGCAGGCCCACGTTCTGCACCACCACAACCAGCGCGAGCACTGCGAAGGCTGGGCGCACCCAGCCCTCGGCACCGAACCAGCGGCGGATGCTGCCCCACCAGCCGCCTTCGGGCCTTGGCTGCGGCTTGGCGCGCGATGTGCCCGGTGCCGCGTCCGATGCGCTCCCGCTGTGCGAAGCCGGCTGCAGCGCCGTGCTCAGCTGCAACGCAGCATCGCGATAAAGCGCCTGGTAGTCGGCACGCGGGTCTTCCATGCCCAGCGGCGTTCCCGAGAGCACCGAGAAAACGCCTCCCACGGTGCGCAATGCGATGTGCCCGGGCTCGGGCGCAATGGCCAGCGGCGCTTGCGCGGCCCACTCGTCGTGCACCGCGCGAATCGCAGCCAGCCGCGTGGCCGAGACTTCGCCGAGAACGCGCGCGCAGAGCTGCGGGCTGGGTTCGAGCGTGAGCACATTCCAGGCCTGCACCAGTCCGAAGGCGGGCTCGAAAGGCTCGTCGTCGGGCTCGAGCAGCACGTCGTACGCGCCGGCCCAGTCCGCCTCTCCCGCGGCCATCCAGCCCTGCCAGAGATTGCCGTGGATGCAGCGGTCGAGCAGCACGCCGAGCAGACGCCCTTCGTGCACCACGCTCAGAAGGCGGCCCGGCGCCCAGCGTGCCGAGAAGGCACGCTGGGCAACAGCCTCGCGGCGCCGGGCCAATTCGGTCAGCGGAAGCAGAAGGTCGAGCACGGCACGCGGGGGCGCAGCCGCGGTGCCTTGCGCGGCGCGGGGTGGTGCCGTTCCCGGCATGGCCACGACGGCCATGCCGGCCTGGGGGCCCCCGGCATCGGACGCCGCGGGCGCGGCGCCCCCGACCTGGAACGCACTTCGGATCACGCTGAGAGGGGGCCAGAGTTCGGTGTTCATGGCGGTCTGTTCCTGAATGGCTATGTCTTCAGGCATAAGACGCTTCAGCACCGAGGATTTTGAAAACCTGCAGGATCGCGGCCATGTTGTCGGGCTCGATGGCAATACCCAGCGTCTGCTGGATCCAGCCGCCGAGGCGGGTCTTGGCGTAGTCCGCCGTGAGCCCCTCGCGCTTGTGCACCAGGCCCAGCCGGCCCGCACGGTAGTGATAAGAGGCAATGGCATGGCGCGAGGCAATGCCCGACAAGCCGCCCTCGGCCTCCTTGCCGAAACCTTCGCACAGCAGGATGCGCTCAGGCTCGGGTAGCTCGGCAATGAACGCGCGCGCGGCCTGCTGCACCGCGCCGGCGCTCAGCCCGTGCTCCGCAAGGCAGCCCTCGTGGTCATCGCTGCTGCCGATGGCGTCTTCGAGCTGCGCCTCGGTGACCTGGTCGCCAATGGAGAGCTTGCGGCGGAACGAGCTCGCGCGCGTGCAGTCGATGAGGTAGCGCCTGAAATACGCGCACAGCGCAAACGCGCTGGAGGGCGCGCTGTGGCTCGCGCGCTCATCGGCCTCGTCGGGGTCGGCATCGAGCCGCAGCACCTTCACGTAGATGAACTGCGCCACCAGCTCCTGCCGCCCTTCGCCCAGCACCTGGAGCTCGGGCGGATTGCAGGCCACGAGCGCATCGCCCACGATGCGGTACATGGTGCCCATGTCGCTCGAGGACAGCGTCTGCCGGCGCCGCCAAAGGCGGACAAGCTCCGTACTTTCCGCGGACGACAGCGTTTCCTGCATGAGACGACAAGGATTCGGAAGACAGCCGGGCTAGTCGTCCACGCACACGCCTTCGGTCGGCACCAGGCATTGCGGCAAGCCAGCGCCCACCGGACCGCCGCGCGTGCGAATGGCCGAAGACACCGCCGCCGAGGCCACGGCCAGGCCGCGCGGCAGCAAGATCCAGAGCTGCCCGCGCTCTTTCATGCGGCGCGCGTTGGTCGCGGCCTGCTGGCCATTGCCGAAGAAATAGTCGGCCCGCACCGCGCCGCGGATTGCACCGCCGGTGTCCTGCGCAATGGTCAGCCGCTGCATCGGCGCACCGGTGCCGGGCGCGCGGGTAGACACGAACACGGGGTAGCCGAGCGGCGTGCTGCGCGGGTCCACCGCAATCGAGCGGCCGGCCGACAACGGCACGCCGAAGGCACCTACAGGCCCGCCCGCGGGCGATGTCGATTCCTTGAAGAACACGTAGCTCGGGTCCTTGATGCCCGAACCGATGACCGGCCCGGCCGTGCGCCGCCCCGGCACCACGACGGCGCCGCTGGCGGTGGGCCGCGCGAGCGTGAAGCCGCGCGTGCGAATGGTGTTGGTCGAAGTGCCACCGGCGTCTTCGTCGTCATCGCCGTCGTCCAGGTCCAGCTCGATGGACGAGCCGCGCACCTTCACCGGGCTGCGGGGCTTGCCGTTGGGCGCCTGCGCCAGCGTGGGACGGAAGGGCTGGCCGTTCTGCTCTGCGTAGGCCACGCGAATGATGTCGCCGTTGGCCAGCTTGATGCGGCCCGATCCCTGGATCTGCATTTCGTAGAGCGCGGTGGCGCTGCTCACGAAGGCCAGCACCTTGGCATTGGGCGCACCCTTGGTTTCGATTTCTTCACGCGTGTAGTACGGCAGCAGCTGCTTGCCCTCGATGCGCAGGCGCACCTTGCGGTCGAGCGTGTCGCGCGTGATGGCCGAGAGGTCGAGCGCATAGAGGCCCGGCGCACCCATGTCGCGCGTGCTCAGGCCGGTCTGCACCACCACGTTGCGCCCTTCGACCCGCGCCGCCACGGTGCCGTTGCCGGCCGGCAGCTTGCGCGCATCGGCAAACAACATGTCTTCGGGCTGGCCGTACACCGGGTAGATGAAGGGCGCCGCGTATTGGCGGCTGCCCGGGATCTCGGGCTCGAAGTAGCCGGTGACCACGCCGTCGGGCTTGCGGTCGTCGTCGCGGATCTGGTAGGCCGAGAACTCCTGCTCGAAGAAGGCGCGAATGGCCGTGCTGTTCTTGCTGTCGACCCTGAGGGCGCGCGCGCACACGTCCTTCCACTCGGCACCGCGGCCGGTGAGCACCTTGCAGCTGCCGAGAAACGCCGGCCAGCTGTCGGAAAAATCGTCGCGAGCCCAGCCCGGCACGGCGTCGAAGCTGACCGAGGTGTATGTGGCCAGCTGGGTGGAGAAGGTGCGCGCCTGGCCGGCCACGCTCGAGCCGACCGGGGCCGGGCGCGATGCAGCCGCGGGCGCTCCGCTTGCCGTTGCCGCTGTGCCGGAAGCGGCTGACCCGGTGTTGGCGTTGGCATCAGCGTTGCCCGCAGGCGGCGTGTTGACGCAGCCTGCTGCGAACACGGCCGCGGCGGCGGCAGCCCAGCGAAGGGCGGAAGAAATGAAAATCGGCGACTGCGTGTACATGAAAGCCTCCTTGTCCGGAAAGACGGCCCCTTCGGGCCAATGCTCTACAGACGATTACTTCTCGACGATTTTGAAATTCGCGACGCCATAGACGTCGTTGCATGGGGTGTTGGGCGCGCACACTGGCTTGCCCAGCAAAGGCGACGGCCCCGTGCCGCGCGTGGCTTCGAGCGCCGCCAGCACGGGCAGGGGAAACTGCGGAAACACGCCGTCGTTCTGGACGCCAGAGGCGCCGAAGTCGCGCTCGTGCTCGCTCACGAGCACCGCGAACTGGTTGGTGCCGGCCGGGCCGCCCGCATCCATCGGCCACGAAGCGCGCGGCAGCGAGACCGGGCTGCCTGCGGTGATCTTGTTGTGCTTGTCGAGCAGGTTCGGAAACAGCAAAAACATCTCGCCGCCGCTGGACAGCAGGAACACGTAGACGAAGCCGTCGCGCTTGCTGCGCACCTCGAAGGCGAGCCTGTCCTTGCCGATTGCGACCTCCGGCTTCTTGGGCGCAGCCGCCACACCGAAGCCCGGCGCCGCGCCCGCGGCGAGCGACTGCAGCGAGTCGAGCGGCGTGCGGGGTGCCGGTGGAGGCGGCGGCGAGGGTGGAGGCGCTTCGGCCACGCGAGCCTCGGGCGGCGGTGGAGGCGCCACGATGGCCTGCTTGCCGCCACCGCTGTCGCCTTCCGCGGCCGTGCGGCCCTGGTACCACCACCAACCACCGCCAGCCACCACGGCGGCCACTGCCAGCGATGCGATGACGGGCACGGCCTTGCTTTTGCCTGGGCCACCGCCATCGTGCGAACCCGGCACTGACGTCTTTCCGCCGCCGATGATGGTCGGCGCATCGGCGTTGCTGCCGGCCTTGCGCGCGCCTGTGGAAACCGGCGGCGAAGTGCGCGGCACCGGCGCGATGCTGTGGCCCACCTCCAGGTCGAGCGCCGCGCGGAACTCGGCCATCGACTGCGGCCGCGACTCGGGCCGCACGCCCAGGCCCGCATCGATCGCCTGCAACAGCCGCAGGCTGTAGCGCTGGCGCAGGATCTCGTTGCCTGCCAGCGGCACATAGCTGTCTGACAGGAGCCGTGCCACCGAAGGCGGCGGCGCGCGTCCGCAAACGGCCACATGCATTACCGCCGCGAGCGCATAGACATCGGTCCACGCGCCTTGGGACATGTCGGGCATTTCGGCGTACTGCTCGATGGGTGCGTAGCCCGGCTTGAGGATGACGGTGATCGCCTGCGTCTTGTCGGTGATCACGCGGCGCGCGGCACCGAAGTCGAGCACCACCGGCCGGCCCGAGCCTTCGAGCAGGATGATGTTGTCGGGCGCGATGTCGCGGTGATAGCAGTTGGCGCCGTGCATCACGCCCAGCGCCTGCGTCACGCCGTCCATGATGCGGATGAGCCATGCCTCGTCCACGCCCGCCGGAATGGAAACCAGCGCCTGGCGCAGCGTGTCGCCGCGGTAGAACGGCATGACCATGTAGGTGGTGCCGCGCTCCTGCCAGAAGCGGTAGACCTTCAGCAGTGAGGGATGGTCGAACTGCGCGAGCAGGCGGGCTTCGTTGATGAAGCTGCGCATGCCCAGGTCGAAGGTTTCCCTGTGGCGCTCCGACAGGGGGACGACTGTTCCGTCCTGCTGCCTTGTCGAGAGCGATGTGGGCAGGTATTCCTTGATGGCGACGACGCGTTCGAGGGCGTGGTCCCAGGCTTCGTAGACGACGCCGAAGCCGCCCTGGCCTACGACTCGGGTGATTTCGAATTCTGCGAGGCGGCTGCCTACGGGGAGGAGGCCGGCTTCGTTGGCTTCTGTGGCTGGGCTTGTTGGTGGGGTGTTGGACAGGCTTGTGGGGCTGGCTGTGATTACCGTGACTGAGGTGTCTGTTTGCTGGACGGGTCGTGACATGACCTGGGTGCGGTCGTCTTCTGTCGGCTTGTTTGTCTTAGGTGTTTCGGTCATTGGCTGGCTCCCGTATGGACGCTGACGGGGGCTTGCTTTCCGAGGCCGGGTGTCGCCCCGGCGGGCGACCTACTTTTCTTTGCTTCGCCAAAGAAACGTAGGCAAAAGAAAGGCGACCCC
>NZ_JBBCBW010000030.1:0-58960 GCF_037204085.1 Variovorax sp. CCNWLW235
GTCAGCATCACCGTGAAGCTGATCAACCCGATCGCGATGGAAGAAGGCCTGCGCTTCGCCATCCGTGAAGGCGGCCGTACCGTGGGTTCGGGCGTCGTGGCAAAGATCCTCGACATCTAAGCCGGACGCAAAGGAATCACCATGGCTACGAAGCAAAAAATCCGCATCCGCCTGAAGGCTTTCGACTACAAGCTGATCGACCAGTCGGCAGCCGAAATCGTCGACACCGCCAAGCGCACCGGCGCGATCGTCAAGGGTCCCGTGCCCCTGCCGACCCGCATGAAGCGTTTCGACATCCTGCGTTCGCCGCACGTCAACAAGACGTCGCGCGACCAGCTCGAGATCCGCACGCACCAGCGCCTGATGGACATCGTCGACCCCACCGACAAGACCGTGGACGCGCTGATGAAGCTCGATCTGCCGGCCGGCGTGGACGTCGAAATCAAGCTGCAATAAACGTTGCGGCCTCGCGCCGCATCTTGTGACAAAGCCCGACTGCAGAAATGCAGGCGGGCTTTGTTTTTTGTCGCGCAGATGTGGCATCCTCGCCGGGCGGCGGCCTCATCAGTTGAGGCGTGGTCGGCTGAAATGAGGCAGCACAGCATGAGACATGGCAACTCTTTGGCTTCGGGCGTGATGGCATGTATCGCAGCGGCAGCGCTGCTCGTCGGCTGTGGCGGCGGAGGCGGTGGAGGGGGCGGCGGGATTCCGTTCTTGCCTATCACTCCCCCGTCGGCGGGCTCGGTCACGCTGAGCGGCAAGGCCACCTATGAATCCGTGCCGAATCCGAACGGCACCCTGGTCTATGCCAGCTCCACGCCAAGGCCCGTGCGCGGCGCCGCGGTGGAAGTGCTCAATGGGGAGACTTCCGCGCAACTGGCCACGGCAACCACCGACGACAACGGCGCCTACTCCGTGTCCGTTCCCGCAAACACCGCGGTTACGGTGCGCGTCAAGGCTCAACTGTCGCGCAGCGGCCCGGGCGCGAGCTGGGACGTGACGGTACGAGACAACACCCGGTCCGGTGCGCTGTATGCGATGCAGAGCCCGACATTCTCATCGGGCAGCGCGGCGCTGGTGCGCGACCTTCATGCGCCTTCGGGCTGGGGCGGTTCGAGCTACACCGAAGACCGGGTGGCGGCGCCTTTCGCCATCCTGGACGCGGTCTACACCTCGATGCAGAAGGTGGCGTCGGTGGCTCCCGCGGCGGCCTTTCCGGCATTGCGGGTGTTCTGGAGCGTCAACAATGCGCCGTCTCCCGGCAGCGTTGCGGCGGGGCAGATAGGCACCACATTTTTTGTCAGCCGAAACAGCGGGCGCGAAATCTACGTGCTCGGCAAGGAAGACGTGGACACCGACGAATACGACAACTCGGTGATCGCGCATGAATGGGGCCACTACTACCAATCGGCCTTCAGCCGTGACGATTCGATGGGCGGTCCCCATTCGCAGATCCAGCGCCTCGACCGCAGGCTGGCCTTTTCCGAAGGCTGGGGCAATGCCTGGTCGGGCATCGCGCTCGAGCGCCGGAACTATGTCGACTCGGGCGGTGCCCAGCAGTCGGCAGCGCAGTTCAGCATCAATATCGACCTTGCCGCGGGCGCCGCAACGACGCCGGGCTGGTTCCGCGAACCGTCGATCCAGTCGATCTTCTGGAACCTCAACCAGCAGGTCGGCTTCAAGCCCATACATGACACGCTGACCAGCGCTCAGTTCAGGGGTGGCGCCGCGGTCACGTCGATTCATCCGTTCTCCGCCGCATTCAATGCAGTGGCGCCGGCGAGCGCCCCGTCGCTGGCCACGCTGCTCGCGGGACAAGGCATCAATGCGGCGGGCGACCCCTACGGAGGTGCAGAGACGAACGACGGCGGAATTCCGCTCACGCTGCCGATGTACAGGCCCCTC
The DNA here is from genome assembly GCF_037204085.1 of Variovorax sp. CCNWLW235. NCBI lineage: Bacteria > Pseudomonadati > Pseudomonadota > Betaproteobacteria > Burkholderiales > Comamonadaceae > Variovorax > Variovorax sp. CCNWLW235. The sequence goes on from NZ_JBBCBW010000030.1 coordinate 1,906, forward strand.
GTGGTCGGCAGCCCGACCCAGGCTTGCGTTTCCAACACCGCCGGAAGTGACAACAAGCACGGCAGCTTTTCCTACCTTCGCTTCACCGCGCCCGCCAGCCGCAGCTACCAGATCGTCGTCGACGGAGGGCCGCCTGGCGCGAGCCCCGATTTCGACATCTTCAGGGGCGGATTGATTGCCCGGGAAAGCAGCACCGTCAGCCTGCCGTCCGGCGAGTACGTTCTTGCCGTATCGGACCTCAACAATTCCGGAGCGCAGACATGCTTCAACGTCTCGGTCCAGTAGCAAGAAAGGCTGCCATGAACATCCGCTCGAATTCGGTGACGGCCGTCGCATGCCTCGCGCTGGCCACGTTGTCGGCACCGGCCATGGCAGATGGCGAGCCAAGGACGCGCAACGCCAAGCCCAAGCATCCGGCCGTGCAGCAGCGGAGCGCTCCCATGACCACGGCGCCGCAAAAACCCGGTAGCTCCGGGGTCAAGCTCCAATACCGCCTGGAATCGACTCCTCAGCTCGGCCGGGCCACGGCTGTCGCTCTGCAGTTCGACGACGTGACCGCGGCCGACGGTGCGACGGTCCGCCTGGTGGCCGACAGCGGCCTCACCCTCCAGGGAAGCAGCACGCTCGTGCTGCCCGCGGGCAAGCGGTCCACGGCCACGGTTGCCGTCGTGAGCGAGGTCGAAGGCCTGGCCTACCTCAATGTGTTCATCACCCAAGATGGCGCCTCGAGCGCGGTTTCGATTCCGATCCAGACCGGTTCGGTGGCGCCAACTCTCAAGTCCACCGGCGAAATGAAGCCCGGCCCGGGGGGCGACAGCATCATCACGATGCCTGTCAAATAGGCAAAAAGCGCCCAAAACCAGGGCAAAAAGCCCCATTGGGCCGCCCAGCAACGCCACTTGCACAGCGCCCGCATGGCGGGCTATAATCGCTGGCTCTGCCCTTGTTGCGTCCATATGGATGCCGTGAGTGCGGAGATTTATCAACCTTCTTCCGCAAGCCGGGAAGCCTTCGGGCGATCGGCTAAACGCTGTTGCCAATTGAAGTGACAGCGGCGAAAGAGGATCCATTTTTGGAGAAAACAAATGAGTCTGAGCAACTCCCTCGGGTTGCTGGGCCGCAAGGTGGGGATGATGCGTCTCTTCACCGATGACGGGGACGCAGTTCCTGTCACGGTGGTGGATGTGTCCAACAACCGTGTGACCCAGATCAAGTCGCAAGAGACCGACGGCTACGTCGCGCTGCAAGTGACGTTCGGTTCGCGCAAGGCATCGCGCGTGACCAAGCCCCAAGCCGGCCACCTCGCCAAGGCGGGTGTCGAAGCTGGTGAAATCATCCGCGAATTCCGCGTGACCGCCGATACCGCAGGCCAGCACAAGGCTGGTGGCGTCATTGCCGCGAGCAGCGTGTTCTCCGTGGGCCAGAAGGTCGACGTGCAAGGCACCTCGATCGGTAAGGGCTACGCCGGTACCATCAAGCGCCACAACATGAGCTCGCAACGCGCGTCGCACGGTAACAGCCGTTCGCACAACGTTCCCGGCTCGATCGGCATGGCACAAGACCCTGGTCGTGTGTTCCCCGGCAAGCGCATGACGGGCCACCTCGGCGACGTCACCAAGACGACGCAGAACCTCGATGTGTTCCGCATCGACGAAGCGCGTCAACTGCTGCTCATCAAGGGCGCGATCCCGGGCGCAAAGGGTGGCTTCGTCACCGTGCGTCCCGCCATCAAGGCCAAGCCGCAAGCGGCTGAAGGAGCGAAGTAATGCAACTCGAACTCCTGAACGAACAAGGCCAGGCCGCGTCGAAGTACGACGCCCCCGAGACCGTGTTCGGCCGTGACTACAACGAAGACCTGGTTCACCAGATCGTCGTTGCATTCCAGGCCAACGCCCGCCAAGGCACGCGCGCCCAGAAGGACCGCGAGCAGGTCAAGCACTCGACCAAGAAGCCTTTCAAGCAAAAGGGAACGGGCCGCGCCCGCGCCGGTATGACGTCCTCGCCGCTGTGGCGCGGGGGTGGCCGGATTTTCCCGAACATGCCTGACGAAAACTTCTCGCAGAAGATCAACAAGAAGATGTACCGCGCCGGCATGGCCGCCATCTTCTCGCAGCTCGCTCGCGAAGGCCGTCTGGCCGTGGTGGATTCGCTGACCGTGGATTCGCCCAAGACGAAGCCGCTGGCAGCCCGTTTCAAGGCAATGAATCTCGAGTCCGTGCTCGTGATCGCCGAAGAAGTCGACGAAAACCTGTACCTTGCCTCGCGCAATCTGGTGAACGTTCTCGTGGTCGAACCCCGTTACGCCGATCCGGTGTCGCTGGTTCACTACAAGAAGGTGCTGGTCACCAAGGGTGCCGTCGACAAGCTCAAGGAGATGTTCGCATGAGCCGCGTGAACCCTACCGCCGCTGAACGTACGTTCGAAGAAGGCCGCCTGATGGCGGTGCTGGTCGCCCCGATCGTGTCCGAAAAGGCCACGATGGTCGGCGAGAAGTCGAACGCTGTCACTTTCAAGGTGCTGCAAGACGCCACCAAGCCCGAGATCAAGGCCGCTGTCGAACTGATGTTCAAGGTCGAAGTCCAGGGCGTGTCGGTGCTCAACACCAAGGGCAAGACCAAGCGCTTTGGCAAGTCCATTGGCCGCCGCGACAACGTTCGCAAGGCCTATGTGACCCTGAAGCCCGGTCAAGAGCTCAACCTCGTCGGGGAAGGCGCTTAATCATGGCCGTCATCAAGATGAAACCCACTTCGCCGGGCCAACGCGGCGCGGTGAAGATTTCGCGGGACCACCTGTTCAAGGGTGCTCCTCACGCGCCTCTGCTGGAGCCCCAGTTCCAGAAGGCCGGCCGCAACAACAACGGCCACATCACGATCCGTCATCGTGGCGGCGGTGCCAAGCACCACTACCGCGTTGTCGACTTCGTGCGCAACAAGGACGGCATCCCGGCCAAGGTCGAACGCATCGAGTACGACCCGAACCGCACCGCCCACATTGCCCTGGTCTGCTACGCCGACGGCGAGCGCCGCTACATCATCGCCCCGCGCGGTCTTGAAGCCGGTGCAACGCTGCTGAGCGGTTCGGAAGCCCCGATCCGCGCCGGCAACACGCTGCCGATCCGCAACATTCCGGTCGGCTCGACGATCCACTGCATCGAACTGCAACCTGGCAAGGGTGCGCAGATCGCGCGTTCGGCCGGTACGTCGGCCACGCTGCTGGCTCGCGAAGGCGTCTACGCCCAGGTCCGTATGCGTTCGGGTGAGGTGCGCCGCATCCACATCGAATGCCGCGCCACCATCGGTGAAGTCGCAAACGAAGAGCACAGCCTGCGCCAACTCGGCAAGGCCGGCGTGAAGCGTCACATGGGTATTCGCCCGACCGTTCGCGGCGTGGTGATGAACCCGGTCGACCACCCGCACGGTGGTGGCGAAGGCAAGACCGGCGAAGGCCGCCATCCTGTCGACCCATGGGGCAACCTGACCAAGGGCTACCGTACCCGTAACAACAAGCGCACGCAGGTCTTCATCGTGTCGCGCCGCAAGAAGTAAGGGATAGCAAATGACTCGCTCTCTCAAAAAGGGTCCGTTTGTTGACCATCACCTCGTGGCCAAGGCCGACAAGGCAGTGACGACGAAGGACAAGAAGCCGATCAAGACCTGGTCGCGCCGCTCGATGGTTCTGCCCGAGTTCATCGGCCTGACCATTGCCGTGCACAACGGCAAGCAGCACGTGCCCGTGTACATCACCGACCAGATGGTCGGCCACAAGCTCGGCGAATTTGCGCTCACGCGCACGTTCAAGGGGCACCCCGCGGACAAGAAAGTCCAGAAGAAGTAAGGAACGACCATGTCTGAAACACGTGCAGTCCTCCGCGGTGTCCGCCTCTCGGTCGACAAGGGCCGTCTGGTCGCTGACCTGATCCGCGGCAAGAAGGTTGATCAAGCGCTCAACGTTCTGCAATTCACGCAGAAAAAAGCCGCTGTGATCATCAAGAAGGTGCTCGAGTCGGCAATTGCCAACGCCGAGCACAACGATGGCGCCGATATCGACGAACTGAAGGTCAAGACCATCTACGTCGAACAGGGCGCAACGCTCAAGCGCTTCACCGCGCGAGCCAAGGGTCGCGGTAACCGCATCAGCAAGCCCACGTGCCATGTGTACGTGACGGTTGGCAACTAAGAACGCCTGGAAGAAATATGGGACAGAAAATCCATCCGACCGGCTTCCGCCTTGCGGTTACCCGTAACTGGTCCAGCCGCTGGTACGCAAGCGACCGCGATTTCGCGGGCATGCTGGCCGAAGACATCAAGGTTCGCGAATACCTGAAGAAGAAGCTGAAGAACGCTTCGGTGTCGCGCGTCATGATCGAGCGTCCCGCCAAGAACGCACGCATCACGATCTACTCGGCTCGTCCGGGCGTCGTGATCGGCAAGAAGGGCGAAGACATCGAGAACCTCAAGCGCGAACTGGGCAAGCAGCTCGGCGTGCCGGTGGCAGTGAACATCGAAGAAGTGCGCAAGCCCGAAATCGATGCCCAGCTGATCGCCGACAGCATCACGCAGCAGCTCGAAAAGCGGATCATGTTCCGCCGCGCCATGAAGCGCGCCATGCAAAACGCCATGCGTCTGGGTGCCCAAGGCATCAAGATCATGTCGGCTGGCCGCCTGAACGGTATCGAAATCGCTCGTACCGAGTGGTATCGCGAAGGTCGCGTGCCCCTCCACACGCTGCGCGCCGACATCGACTACGGCACCTCGGAAGCCAAGACCACCTACGGCGTCATCGGCGTCAAGGTCTGGGTCTACAAGGGCGACACGCTGGGTCGTAACGACCTGCCGGCCGTCGAAACGCCGCGTCCCGACGAAGAGCGTCGTCCGCGTGGTCCCCGCCGTGATGGCCGTCCTGGTGGCGACCGTCCGGGTGGCGACCGTCGTGGTCCCGGCCCTCGCGCCGGTGCCCGTGGCCCGATCGGTGGCAACACCGCACCGGCCGACGGCAGCGACAAGCCCGCAGAAGCTACTGGTGCAGCCCCCGCTGCTCCGGGTGCAGACTCGAAACCCGCCGTTAAGCGCGTCCGCAAAGCCGCGCCAGCTGCAGCAGCTGACGGTGCCAAGACCGAGTGATCGGTCTTAGAACTACGGAGTATTAAAAATGCTGCAACCTGCACGCAGAAAGTTCCGCAAGGAACAAAAGGGCCGCAACACCGGCATCGCAACCACGGGTAACTCCGTTGCGTTCGGTGACTTCGGTCTCAAATGCACCGACCGCGGCCGCCTCACGGCGCGCCAGATCGAAGCCGCTCGTCGCGCGATTTCGCGTCACGTGAAGCGCGGTGGCCGTATCTGGATCCGCGTGTTCCCGGACAAGCCGATCTCTACCAAGCCCGCCGAAGTGCGGATGGGTAACGGTAAGGGCAACCCCGAGTACTACGTCGCTGAAATCCAGCCTGGCAAGATCGTGTTCGAGATCGTCGGCGTGCCCGAAGAACTCGCCCGCGAAGCGTTCCGCCTGGCCGCCGCCAAGCTTCCGCTGCGTACGACGTTCGTCGCTCGCCAGCTCGGCGCCTGAGAGGAGAACATCCATGGCAACACGTAAGAAAAAAGAAACCGTGGCTCCGGCCAAGGTGACCAAGGCTGCAACCCTGCGCACGAAGGACGTCGCAGGCTTGCAAGCTGAAATCAAGGACCTGCAGAAGGCCCATTTCGGTCTGCGCATGCAGAAAGCCACGCAACAGCTGTCGAACACCTCGACGCTGCGCGTGACGCGCCGCGACATCGCGCGCGCCAAGACCATTCTTGCTCAGAAGCAGCAAGAAACCCAAGCCGCCAAGTAAGGAGTGAACATGACGGAAGCTAAAAAATCCCTCAAGCGCACCTTGATCGGCAAGGTGGTCAGCGACAAGCGTGCCAAGACCGTGACCGTGCTGGTCGAGCGCCGTGTGAAGCACGAGCTCTACGGCAAGATCGTGGCCAAGACGAGCAAGTACCACGCCCATGACGAAAAGGGCGAGTACAAGCTGGGCGACACCATCGAGATCACGGAAAGCCGTCCGATCTCGAAGACCAAGAACTGGGTCGTGACCCGTCTGGTCGAGAAGGCCGTGCTGGTCTGATCGCTGGTTGATCTGCATCGGGAAGCCTTCTTGAAGGCAACCCAAACCGAAACGGCCCACAATGTGGGCCGTTTTTCTTTTTCAGGAGCATCTAGATGATCAAAGTCGGCGACACCCTTCCTTCGGCAACCCTGCAGGAATATTCCGAGGTCGAGGGCGAAGGCTGCAGCATCGGCCCGAACCCGGTGGACGTGAGCAAGGCCACGGCCGGCAAGACCATTGCGCTGTTCGCGCTGCCGGGCGCCTTCACGCCCACCTGCTCGGCCAAGCACGTGCCGGGCTATGTGCAGCACTTCGACGACTTCAAGGGCGCCGGCGTGGACGAGATCTGGTGCGTGAGCGTGAACGACGCGTTCGTGATGGGCGCCTGGGCGCGCGACCAGAAGACCGGCACCAAGGTGCGCATGCTGGCCGACGGCAGCGCCGATTTCGCCAAGGCGACCGGCCTCACCCTCGACCTGACCGCCCGCGGCATGGGCCTGCGCAGCAACCGCTATTCGATGCTCGTGAAAGATGGCAAGGTCGCGGCGCTCAACGTCGAAGCACCGGGCAAGTTCGAGGTCAGTAACGCCGAGACGCTGCTGGCGCAAGCCCGCGGCTGAGCAACTAGATTAGAGATCGACCTTGAGGTAGTGCGCGCCCGCAATCGGGTTGTGATAGTAGGGTGGCACTTCCTCGAAGCCCAGGTCCTCATAGAGCGCCCGGGCCGATTCCATGTCGTCCAGCGTGTCGAGCAGCACGCAGGCGTAACCCGCGCCGCGCGCCGCATCCAGGATGGCTTCGGCCAACTGGCGACCGACACCCAGGCCGCGAAAACCGGGCCGCACGAACAGGCGCTTCATTTCGGCGGCATTCGCGTAGTCGGTGTTGTCGAGCGGGCGCAGGGCGCAGCAGCCGGCCACGCGTGCCAGCGTTCCGTTGGGACGCATCAGGGCGGGCGCCTGTTGTCCAGCCGCTTCCTTGATATGGGCCGAATCGACCAGGGCGAGCAGCAGGGCGCCGCGCGGCTCCTCGTAGTCGCCAGGAAGCGTGGCGACTTCCTCTTCGAAATTCTGGAAGCACAGGTCGATGCCCAGCGAAGCCGCGTAGTCGCGAAAAATCGCGCGTGCCGCATCGATCTCATGGGCTTCGTCGGGCGTCAGGAGCACGACGGCCGGCGTGTCGGCCAGCGGCAAGGGGCGTGAAACCGAAAAGCTCATATGCGCAGCGATGCAACCCAGTACGCCACGCCCGCGCACACCGCGAAAAGGGCCAGTGCAAGTCCGCGGGAGGCGGCATCGTCCCGGCTGGGCGCCACCTGGCTGCCGGCTGGCCTGATCAGCTTGTCGCCCGAAACCATGGGCCGCACCAGCCGATGCCGCTTGACCAGCACATAGAACAGCACCGCCAGTACATGCAGGCTGACCAGCGCGATCACGATCGTTTTGCCTTGTGCCTTGTGCCAGCCGGTTGCAAGGCTCACCAGCTCGCCTGACACAAAGCGCGTCAGCGGGCCCGCCGCGGAAATTTCATCGTCCGCCACCAGCCCGGTGGCAACCTGGAGTGCCAGCACCGCCAGAACGGCAAAGACCGACAGGGCGCCGAGCGGGGTGTGGCCGATCACGTGGTCCGGATGGGCCCGCCCGCGCAGATAGGCGAGCACGGAGCCCGGGCCGTAGAAGAACGAAGCAAAGCGCGACCAGCGTCCGCCCACGAAGCCCCACAGCAGGCGAAACAACAGCAGCGCAAGCACCACGTACCCCAGGCGGAAGTGCCATTCCATGACGCCGCTAAGTCCGGTGGCGATCAGGCCGATGACAGCAACGCTCAATGCCCAATGGAAAACACGCGTCGGCAGATCCCAGATGCGCGCCCGCACCGGGGTGTCAGGCGCTGCGGCACGCATGGCGGCCACGGAGGAGTCGGTCATCGAAGAGGAAAAGTGCGCAAAACTGCGGAAGGCGCAGATTAGCAAAGTCTGGGGCGCCGCATGCATCGGGTTGTTGCTATGCAGGCCGCAAGGCCGCCCCTACACTCGGCGCGGCGCCGCTTTCGGCGGTGCCGAACCAACTACAAGGACCCCCGATGATTCGACTTGCTTCGTTTGCGCTGGCCGCTCTCTGCGCCGCGATTTCCCTTCCGGCCGCGGCGCAGTTCGCCAAGCCCGAGGACGCCATCAAGTACCGCCAGAGCGCGCTGTTCGTGATGGGCCAGCATTTCAGCCGTATCGGCGCGATGGCCAATGGGCGTGTTCCGTTCGATGCGGCGGCCGCAGCGGCCAATGCCGACATCGTGGCCGAAATGGCCAAGCTGCCTTGGGCAGCTTTCGGCGCCGGCACCGAGGGCGGCAAGAGCAAGCCCGAGGTCTGGAAGGAAACCGCCAAGTTCAAGGAGCACCAGGACAAGATGGTTGCCGAGACCGGCAAACTGGCTGTCGCCGCCAAGGCCGGCAATATCGACGCGCTCAAGGCCCAGTTCGGCGCCACCGCCGGCAGCTGCAAGGCCTGCCACGACAGCTTCCGCAACCAGTGAGCTTCAAGCCTCCGCGAGCAGTTTCTCGATCAGCTTGTGGAGCTCGGCGAAATCGGGCTCGCCCACGTAGCGCTTCACGATTTCGCCCTTCTTGTTGACCAGGTAGGTGGTGGGCGTGAGCTTCACGTCGCCCCAGGCCTGCGCCACGCTGCCGGTGTTGTCGATGGCCACCTTGAACGGCAGCTTGCGCGTTTCGGCAAAGTTGACGACGTAGCTCGGCGGGTCGTAGCTCATGGCCACGGCCAGCGTGTCGTAACCCTTTGACTTGTACTTGTCGTAGGTCGCGATGACCTTCGGCATCTCGGCCACGCAGGTCACGCAGCTCGTGGCCCAGAAGTTGACCAGGGTGACCTTGCCTTTCAGGTCGTCGGTGCTTTTCTTGCTGCCGTCGAGCAGCACGAAGGTCGATGCCGGCGCCGCCGTGGCGCCGGAGCCGAAGTACACGCCCACGCCGGCGGCCAGTGCAAGGACGACTGCGGCGGCGGCGATGTATTTTTTCATGGCAACTGAAAGAGAAGGGCGGCGCGATTTTAGTTCCGCCGGGCCGATCGCGCTGAGCCTGCCTCGGGCGGCTCGATAATCGCTCTCCGATGCCGTCGCCCGTTCCCCGCCCCTGGCCTGCGCTGTTCGCAGCCACCGCCGCCGTTGCGCTTGCCGCCTGCAGCCCGACCTTCAACTGGCGCGAGACGCCGATAGCCGACGCCGGCCTCATCGCAATGCTGCCCTGCAGGCCCGACCGTGCCCATCGTGCCCTGCCCTTGGGCGCCGAATCGGTGCAGGTCGACATGGCGGGCTGTGAAGCGGGCGGCGCAACCTTTGCCATTGCCCATGCATCCGCCGGCAGTCCCGAGCAGGCCGAGACCTGGCTCACGGCATGGCGCGCGGCCGCCCGGAGCCAGTTGGGCAATGCGCAGGTGACGGAAGCGCCGGCAACGCTGAAACGCGCCACCGCGTCGCCCGCACCGGTAAGGCTCGACGCCCAGCCGCCGCAGCAGGGCGCCGCACCTGTCCAGGTTCTCTGGTTTGCCCAATCGCAAAAAGACGGGCGTGTTTCGCTCTACCAGGCCACGGTGCTCGGGCGGCCCACCGCGCCCGACGCGGCGGCAACCTTCTTCGACGGCCTGCGTCTTCCGTGAACGCCGCGAGTTCCTTGGACGGCAGCCTGCTCGCCGGACGGCGGCGGATTGCCACCGTTTTCCTGGCCTTTGCTGTCGCCTATTTCTTTTCGACGCTGGTGCGTGCCATTACTGCCACGCTCTCGCCGACGCTCACCGCCGAGTTCGAACTCGAGTCGCGCGATCTCGGCCTGTTGGCCGGCGGCTACTTCCTGGGTTTTGCTTTTACGCAGCTTCCCATGGGCACCTGGCTCGACCGCCACGGCCCGAAGCGGGTGATCGTCTGCTTCCTGGCCGTCGCGGTCATTGGCTGCCTGCTGTTTTCTGCGGCGACCAATTTTCCGCTGCTGCTCGCCGCGCGCGTGCTGACCGGTGTCGGCGTGAGCGCCTGCCTGATGGCGCCGCTCACCGGCTACCGCCGCTGGCTGACGCCGCCGATGCAGCTGCGCAGCAACTCGTGGATGCTGATGGTCGGCTCTTTCGGCCTCGTCGGCGCGACGCTGCCGGTGCAATGGCTGATGCCGCTGCTGGGTTGGCGGCCGCTGTTCTGGCTGCTGGCGGCGGGCATTGTGGTGTCGATGGCGGTGATTGCCTGGGCTGCGCCCGCCTGGCATGGCGAGAGCGCAGCCGGTTCAAGCAAGACGGCGGACAACGGCAGTGAACCGGCGCAAGGCGGCTACACCGCCGTGTGGCGCGACCCGTTTTTCCGCAAGCTCGCGCCGGTCGGCTTCTTCAACTATGGCGGGTTCGTTGCCATGCAGACGCTCTGGGTGGTGCCCTGGCTCACCCGCGTGGCCGGCTACACGCCGCAAGAGGCGGCCGGCGCCCTGTTCTGGATCAGCATCGCGCTGCTTGCCACTTACTGGCTCTGGGGCGTGACCAATCCAAGGCTCGCGCATCGCGGTGTCCCGGCGACCCGGCTCTTGAGCTGGGGCATGCCGCTCGCGATGCTCGCGCTCGCTCTCATTTTGGTAGCGGGTTCCGCTGCAGGCACCGTCGCCTGGATCTGCTTTCTGTGCATCTCCACGGTCGTCACGCTGGCCCAGCCCGCCGTGGCCCTTGCCTTGCCTCCCGCCCTCGCGGGGCGTGCGCTGTCGGCCTACAACCTGGTGGTTTTTGCAGGTGTATTCGTCGTGCAGTGGGGCATCGGCTTGCTGATCGACCTGTTTGCCCGCGCCGGGCTCGACACCGTCGGCTCCTTCCGCGCGGCCTTGGCCGTTTTCCTGGCCTGCTGCGTTATGTCGTATACCTACTTCCTTTGGGCGCCCCCGCATAATCGGCGCGTAGTTCCCGGACCCGCATGAACAGCATTCTCATCATTGCCCACTCACCGTTCGCGCAGGCGCTGCGGCGGTGCGCGCTGCATGTGTTCCCCGATTGCGAGCAAGCCGTGGTCGCACTCGACGTGCTGCCCAACGTGTCGCCCGAAGAAACGCTGGCCGCGGCCCGCATCACGCTCGAGCAGCAGCTCAATGCCCCGCGCTCGCAGGTGCTGGTGCTGGCCGACGTGTTCGGCGCAACGCCCTGCAACGTGGCCCAGAAGCTGGTGGACGGCGTCCGCTCGCGGCTGGTGGCGGGCGTCAACCTGCCGATGCTGCTGCGGGCGGTAACCTATCGCCACGAGCCGCTCGAAACGCTGGTGCAGCGCGCCATCGCAGGTGGCACGGCCGGCGTCATGCAGGTGGCCGTGGCCGCACCCCAGAACCAGGCGAAGAGAAAGCACAGTGATCAAGAAATCCGTGACCATCAGCAATAAGCTGGGCTTGCATGCACGCGCATCCGCCAAGCTCACCAAGCTCGCAGGCAGCTTTCCTTGCGAGGTGTGGCTCTCGCGCGGCGACCGCCGCATCAACGCCAAGAGCATCATGGGCGTCATGATGCTTGCCGCCGGGCTCGGCTCCACGGTCGAGCTCGAGACCAACGGCCAGCAGGAAGAAGAAGCCATGGACGCCATCGTTCAATTGATGAACGACAAGTTCGGCGAAGGCGAATGAATGTGGCCCCCACGCTCCGCACTGCGTGTCGTCGCTGCCCCCCGAGGGGGCTCGGCCGCCTTGGGGCGGCCCGGCGGCGGCCGGTAACCTTCGGCCAGCTCCCATGACCTTCGCAGTCCACGGCCTTCCCGTTGCCCGTGGCATTGCCATCGGCCGCGCGGTGCTGGTGGTGTCGAGCCGCATCGACGTGGCCCACTACTTCATCAAGCCCGAAGAGATCGAGACCGAAATCGATCGCGTCCGCACCGCACGCAACGCGGTGGCCGACGAGCTCGCCAAGCTGCAGACCAGCGTCGCGCAGATGGGCCCCAACGACGCGCCGCACGAGCTTGCGGCGTTGCTCGAAGTGCACCAGATGCTGCTGCAGGACGAGGCGCTCACCGGCGGCGTGAAGCACTGGATTACCGACCGCCTCTACAACGCCGAGTGGGCGCTGACCACGCAGCTCGAGATCATCGCGCGCCAGTTCGACGAGATGGAGGACGAGTACCTGCGCGAGCGCAAGGCCGACCTCGAACAGGTGGTCGAGCGGCTGCTGCACCGCATGAAGGGCACGGCCGCGGTGCTCGCGCCCAGCCCGCCGCGCCGCAAGCGCCCCGCCGCCGAGGACGACGACGACCCGACCGCGGGCGACGGCATCGACGCGCCGCTGGTGCTGATTGCGCACGATCTTTCCCCGGCCGACATGCTCCAGTTCAAGAAGAGCGTGTTCGCCGGCTTTGTGACCGACGTGGGCGGGCGCACCTCGCACACCGCCATCGTCGCGCGCAGCATGGACATTCCGGCCGTGGTGGGCGCGCGCACCGCAAGCCAGTTGGTGCGCCAGGACGACTGGGTGATCATCGACGGCGATGCCGGCGTGGTGATCGTCGACCCTTCGCCCATCATCCTGGCGGAGTACGGCTTCAAGCAGCGCCAGGGCGACCTTGAGCGCGGCCGGCTCGCGCGCCTGCGCCACAAGCCGGCGGTCACCCTCGACGGCCAGCGCGTCGAACTGCTCGCCAACATCGAGATGCCCGAGGACACGGCCGGCGCCATGAAGGCCGGTGCGGTCGGTGTCGGGCTGTTTCGTAGCGAGTTCCTGTTCATGGGCCGCGAGTCGCAACGCCAGACCCGGCTGCCCGACGAAGAAGAGCAATACCAGGCCTACAAGCGCGCAGTCGAGGGCATGCAGGGCATGCCGGTCACCATTCGCACCATCGACGTGGGCGCCGACAAGCCGCTCGACGGCAAGGCGGGCATCAAGCAGGAGCACCTGAACCCTGCACTCGGCCTGCGTGCCATCCGGTGGAGCCTGGCCGACCCGGCCATGTTTCTCACGCAGTTGCGCGCCATTCTTCGTGCGGCGGCGCACGGCGAAATCCACCTGCTGATCCCGATGCTTGCGCACGCCAGCGAGATCCGCCAGACGCTGTCGCTGATCGAGTTCGCGCGCACCGAGCTCGACAGCCGCGGCGCCGTGTACGGCAAGGTGAAGCTCGGCGCCATGATCGAGATTCCTGCCGCCGCGCTCACACTCAAGACCTTTCTCAAGTACTTCGATTTCCTGTCGATCGGCACCAACGACCTGATCCAGTACACGCTGGCCATCGACCGCGCCGACGAGGCCGTGGCCCATCTCTACGATCCCGCGCACCCCGCGGTGCTGAAGCTCGTGGCCGACACCATTGCCGAATGCCGCCGCCAGGGCAAGGGCGTGGCCGTGTGCGGCGAAATGGCCGGTGACGTGGCCTTCACCCGCCTGCTGCTCGGCCTCGGATTGCGCAGCTTCTCGATGCATCCCTCGCGCATCCTCGCCGTCAAGCAGGAAGTGCTGCGCGCCGACACCGGCAAGCTCGAAGTCTGGGCGAAGAGCGTGCTCGAGTCGGACGACCCTGCCGCGGCCTTGGCCGGCTGAGCCGCGCGCGGTTTTCTTCCAGAAACACCGAGGAACCGGCTTTGCCGGGCCTCCGGTGTTGCCCCCGGTAGGGGGAGGGAGGAGCGACACGAAGTGCGCGAAGCCTGGGGGCGAGCCAATCCTTTGGCGAAATAAAACGAAACATGCCGAAACGGCGGTGAAAGGACTTGTCGCGCCGCGGCAAGCACCATCAGGTCTCCTCTTCCACAACAGAAAGGCCTGATCATGAAAGCTCTCTCCCTCACCCAGATCGTCACCGTCGGCTCGTTCGCTTTGCTCGCCGCGGCTGGCGCCAAGGCAGAAACCTACGAAGGCGTCCAGCCGCTCGCCTCGGCCAAGAGCCGCGCCGAAGTCAACGCCGAAGCCATGCGCGCGGCTTCGGCACCCGACCAGAACGTTGTGCGCGGCTCGCGCGGCGCCGAGGGCATGGCCACGTCAAGGGACCGCGCCGGCGTCGTCTTCGAAGCCATGCGCACCGCCGCCGCGCCCGACCAGAACGTGACCTCGGGCTCGCGCGTGAACAGCAAGGTCATCTCCACGCTGCAGAACCCGCTCGACGCGCGTGCCGCAGCTGCCGGCAACAGCAACAAGCTTTAAGACCCCGCCCGCAGGGTATCCCTGGGGCCCGCAAGGAACATCATGAAACACTGGATCAAACGCACTCTCTTCGGTTTCGCCGGCCTTGCGGTCGTGGCTGGCAGCATTGCCGGCTGCGCCGGCCATCGGCACGGCTGGGGCAGCGGCGACAGCACCGAGTTCCGCACCAAGATGGTCGAGCGTGTCGGCAGCAAGCTGGAGCTCGACGCTTCGCAAAAGCAGAAGCTCACCGTGCTGGCGGAGAAGCTGCAGGCGCAGCGCCAAGCCATGCGGGGCGCAGGCGGTGCGGGCGATCCGCGTTCGCAGTTCAAGGCTCTGTTTGCTGGCAACAAGCTAGACCAGGCCGGCGCCGCGCGGCTCGTCGACGAGAAGACCATGGCCGTGCGCAACGGAAGCCCGGAAATCATTGCCGCCGCCGCTGATTTCTTCGACAGCCTGAACGCCGCGCAGCAGCAGAAGGTGCGCGACTTCATGGATCGCGGCGGCCGGCGCTGGGGCCATCGTGGCTGAACTCGATTCACCCTCGCTCTTCGCGCACTTCGTGTCGCCTCGCCAAGCTCCGTCCAAGCTGCGACATCTGTGGGCCGGCGAAGCCGCTACCACGGTGTCTCGCGAGCAGGCGGTTTCGGGCGGTGTGCGCACGCTGCTGCGGCTCGAAGGGTTGGTCGTGCTGGGCGCGGCGGCGGCCGCCTATGCGCAGTTCGGCGCGGGCTGGGGCATGTTCGCACTGTTGCTGCTCGCGCCCGACCTCGCGGTGCTCGGCTACCTTGCGGGCCCGCGCGTGGGCGCGGCGCTCTACAACGCGGCCCATTCGTACGCCGGCGCGGTGGCATTGCTGGTGCTCGGCGTGCTGGCCGCAATGCCCTGGGCCGTGGCCGGCGGCTTGATCTGGTGCGCGCACATCGGCCTCGATCGGGCGCTCGGCTACGGGCTCAAGTACGGCTCCGACTTTGGCGCCACGCACCTGGGCCGCATCGGGCGGGCCGATCCGTGGTAAGGCACGCACGATGGCGCGCACTACCGCTGGCAGTGAAAACAGAAACGACCATGGCGGCGGTGCGATGCCCGCAGGCCTGATCGTCAGCCAATTGTTCGCCAGGAGGCACAATCCCGCCATGCCGCGCATCCTGCTGATCGACGACGACGAACACCTCGCCGCGCCGCTGACCACCTACTTCGCACGCTTCGGCTGCACGCTCGAAAGTGCCGCCCGCCCGAGCGAGGGGCTGGCCATGCTGCGCGCGGGCCACTACGACGCGGCGATTCTCGACGTGATGCTCCCCGAGATGGACGGGTTTGCGCTGTGCCGCGAGATCCGCAAGGAAAACGACATCCCCATCGTGATGCTCACCGCGCGCGGCGAGGTGATGGATCGGGTGGTCGGCCTGGAGCTCGGCGCCGACGACTATGTGCCCAAGCCCTTCGAGCCGCGCGAACTGGTGGCGCGCGTGCAGACCATTTTGCGGCGCCAGCGCAGCACGACGCCTGCTGCGCCTACCGGCAACGGCGCGCAGCACCGCGTGTTCGACGGCCTGTCGATCGACCTCGACCGGCGCCAGGTGCTTCGCCATGGCGAGCGCGTGGAGCTGACCGGCACCGAGTTCGAACTGCTTGCGCTGCTCGCGGCCGAGCCCGGCAAGGTGTTCAGCCGCGACGACATCCTGAACCGGCTTCGCGGCCACGAAGCCGAGCTCTACACGCGCGCGGTCGACATCGTGGTGAGCCGCTTGCGCAAGAAGCTCGAGCCGCTGGACTGCATCAAGACGCTTCGCAACGCCGGCTATGCGCTGGCCGTGGCGCGCAGCGAGCCCGCATGAGGTCTCGCCGGGGAGGCTTGCGCAACGCCTGGCGCGAAATGACTTGCCGCCGCGCGGAGCTGCGCAGGCAATGGCACGAGCAGTGGCACGAGAAGGTGCAGGGCAAGCGCCGCTGGCGCCGCTCGCTGCGCATCCGGCTCGTGATGATGTTCGTGCTGCTGGCGCTGGTCATGGCGGTGGTGTTCATGGGGGGCATGAAGAGGTCCTTCTCCACCGGATGGGCCGAGGCCGCCAAGCCGATGCTGGTGGACTATGCCGACCGGCTCGTCGCCGAGATCGGCACGCCGCCCGACATTGCGCGGGCGCAGGCGCTGGTGGCCCGGCTGCCCATCACCATCCGCATCGTGGGGCCCACGGTCAACTGGGATTCCAACCCCGGCGGCAGCAACGGCCGCGGCGGCTGGATGCACGACCGCGACGAGGAGCCGTGGAACGACAAATGGTTCATCCGCCCCACGGCCGACGGCCACCGCGTGATCTTCGGCTGGGCGCCCAAGCTCTGGAAGCTTGCGCCGCGTGCCGTGGCTTGGGCCACGCTCGGCGCGCTGCTGCTGCTTGTGGTGCTGGGCTATGCGTACGTGAGCCGCCTGTTGCGGCCGCTGATCGATATCCGCGAGGGTGCGCAGCGCTTTGGCCGCGGCGAGTTCACGCAACCCATTCCCGTGCGCCGCAACGACGACCTTGGCGACCTTGCGGAGCGCATCAACACCATGGCCGACGACATCCAGGCCATGTTGGACGCCAAGCGCGGCCTGCTGCTCGCGCTGAGTCATGAACTGCGATCGCCACTCACGCGTGCCCGGCTCAATGCCGAGCTGCTGCCGGCCACGCCTGAGGGAGCCGCCGAGCGCGAAGCGCTGCTGCGCGACCTGAACGAGATGCGCGACCTGATCAGCGATCTGCTCGAAAGCGAGCGCCTTGCAAGTCCGCACGTGGCATTGCAGCGCGAGCCGGTCGACCTGGCTGTGCTGGTGCGCGAAATCGTGGCCGAGATGGCCGGTGCGCAGAACGTGCATCTCGACTTGGCGGACGGCCTGCCGCCGCACGCCATCGACCGCATGCGCATGCGCCTGCTGGTGCGCAACCTGCTGGACAACGCCTTGCGCTACAGCACCGGCGCGCCCCGGCCGCCATGCGTGTCGCTGCGGGCGGTGGTCGACGGCAAGGTGCAGGGTGTCGAACTCGACGTGCGGGACTACGGCCCCGGCGTCGACGAAGCTCAGGTGGAGCGGCTCACCGAGCCTTTCTACCGCACCGACGGCGCGCGGGCGCGGGCCACGGGCGGCGTGGGGCTGGGCATGTACCTGTGCCGGCTGATTGCCGAGGCGCACGGCGGCACCTTGACTGTGCGCAACGCGCATCCGGGCCTGCAGATCGTCGTCCGGCTCTAGTTTGCCAACGGCACTTCTTGGTGTCGCCTGCGCTACCAAGTGGCGCGAGGTGCGGAGCTACGATGCGCCTCCGTGCCAGCGCCCCGTCAATCCAGGAGACATCATGAGCAGCTCACTTACCAACCACCAGGTTCGCCTTGCCAAGCGCCCGGAAGGCGCGGCCACGCGCGAGAACTGGAAGTTCACCACCGAACCCGTCGGTGAGCCGGCCGAAGGCGGCGTGCTGGTCAAGACGCTGTCGCTGTCGCTCGACCCGGCCATGCGCGGCTGGCTCAACGATGCCAAGAGCTACATCGCGCCCGTGGCCATCGACGAAGTGATGCGCGCCGGCGGCGTCGGCCGCGTTGTCGCCTCGAAGAACCCGGAGTTCGCGATGGGCGCTACGGTCTACGGCACGCTCGGCGTGCAGGAATACATCCTCATTCCGCAGGACCAGATCAAGCGCAACGGCTTGGTGAAGATCGACCTGAATGTCGGCACCATCGGCCAGTGGCTCAACGTGCTCGGCATGCCGGGCATGACCGGCTACTTCGGCCTCATGGACGTGGGCCAGCCCAAGCCGGGCGAAACCGTGGTGGTCTCCGGCGCGGCCGGCGCCGTGGGGCAAACGGTCGGCCAACTGGCCAAGATCAAGGGTTGCCGCGTGGTCGGCATTGCCGGCGGTGCTGCCAAGTGCGACTGGGTGGTGAACGAGCTGGGCTTCGACGCCTGCATCGACTACAAGGCCGGCGCCGGTGCGGTGCGCGAAGGCCTCAAGACGCATTGCCCGAAGGGCGTCGACATTTATTTCGACAACGTGGGCGGAGAAATCCTCGACGCGGTGCTGGCGCGGCTCGCGCGCAAGGCCCGCGTGATCATCTGCGGCGCCATCAGCCAGTACAACAACGCCAACAGCATGCCGGGGGCCGGTCCCAGGAACTACCTGAGCCTGCTGGTGAACCGCGCGCGCATGGAAGGCATTGTGGTGTTCGACTATGCCGACCGGTTCCACATTGCCGTGGCGGAACTCGCCGGCTACCTGAAGGACGGCCGCATGAAGAGCAAGGAAGACATCGTGAAGGGGCTCGACACCTTCCCCGAGTCGCTCAACAAGCTGTTTGCCGGGGAGAACTTCGGCAAGCTGGTGCTGCAGGTGGCGGAAGACTGAGCAGGACTCAGGGCTCGCTGGGCCGCATCGGAATATCGCCCATGGCCTCGTCCTCGCGCAGGCCCCGGGCCGCCTTCAGGGTTTCGATCGACAGGCCGTCGCCATGGCCGGCGAAGCCCTTGGCAATGCCTTCGAGCACGGTCGACAGGCCGGTCTCGCCGTCTGCGCGCGCGTCCATGCTGATGTTGAGCACGCGGGCCGCCATCTGCCGGTAGGTGATGGCGCCCGCGCCTTGGAGCGCGGCCACCAGGTCGAGGTACAGCGCCAGGTTCAGGTCGAACACCAGCTTGGGGGTGATCTCGAAATCTTCGTTGTTGTTCTTGTTGTCCATGGGTGAGCTCCTTTTTTTCCGGAGCTTCCACTCTAGCCATAAAACGGGCGCCAATCCGTCGGACGCGGGCGTATTCAACGCGCGCGCGTGCCCATCACGGCGGCCGAGATGATCAGCCCCGCGGCAAGCGCAATGCTCCAGGTAAGCGGGCGACCCGTCACCACCAGCAGCAGCGCGGTGGAGCCCAGCGGCGTGATGTAGCTCAGGATGCCGATCTGCCGCGCATCCCCGCGCTTGAGCGCCATGTCCCAGACGAAGAAGGCCGCGCCGAGCGGGCCCAGCCCGCACAGCGCCACCAGCAGCCAGTCCTTTGCAGTGAGCACGACAGAGGCTTCGAGCAGCGCATGGCAGGCCAGTGACAGCACGCCCGAGACCAGGCCGAACAGGCCGATGGCCGAGGTCGGAAACGCGGCCACGCGCTTCGTCCACAGCGAATAGCTGGCCCAAATGAAAGCCGAGCCCAGCGCCGGCAGAAAGCCCCAGTACTGCCCCGCGGCGCCCGAGGTGGAAGCGGCGCCTTCGCGGGCGCCCAAAATCGCGATGGCGGCGCCCGCGAAGCCCAGCAAGGCGGCAACCACATGCAGCGGCCGCAGCGACATGCCTGGCAGCAGCACCGGCGCCAGCACCACCATGAAGAGCGGCCACAGGTAGTTCACCAGGTTGGCTTCGACCGGCGGGGCGTGCCGCAACGCGATGAACAGCAGGAAGTGAAAGCCGAACAGGCCATAGATGCCCAGTGCCAGCGTGCGCGGCGGCACGCGCCAGGCGGCGCGGTCGCGCAACACCAGCGGCCAGCTCGGGATGCTGCCGATGATCAGCGCAAGGCCTGTCAGCAGGAAGGGCGGCAGGTGCGAAAGCGCCGTGCCCAGCGAGGCGAGCGTGGCCCATAGCGCGATGGCGGCCAGGGCGAGGAGCGTGGGAGACATCGCTCCGAGCTTAAGCGGCGCCGTCGTCGCGCAGCGCCGGTGCATCGTCGCGTGGCGACGATCTTCGGTGCGGCTCAGTGGCCGCCGAGCCTGCGCAATGCCGCGGTGAGCGCGGAGGGCGACCGGTAGCCCGTGCGGCGAGCCACTTCCGCCACGGCCACGCCGGCCAACCGCAGTTCGCGTGCATGCGCGAGCCGCAGCGTGCGCAGCCAGTGCATCGCGCTCATGCCCTGCTCGTCGCGGCAGCGCTGCGCGAACTGGCTCGGGCTCAGGCACGCCACGCGTGCGAGATCGGCCACGCCCAGCGGCTCATGCCAGCGAGCCCGGGCCCAGGCGGCGAGCGCGATCCAGTCGATGGCGCGACTGCGTCCATGGGCTGGCGTTTCCGCTCCCCAGGCCTCGAGCAGCAGCGAGGGGCCGTGCTGCAGCGCCAAGGCGGACGCCTGCGGATGCTGCGCGCATTGCGCGAGGTACTTTGCCAAGGCATGCAGCCGCGATGCATCCACCGGTGGGCGCCCTGCGCAGCGCGCCCACTGGGACTGGCGGGTATCCAGAACGAGGCACTGGCTGCCGCCGCGTGATTCGAAGTCGTGCCTGTCGCCAGGCACCACCACGTGCGACCCGCCGGCGCCGACGCGCGCTCCGCGGCCTTCCACTTCGAGGTCGAGCACGCCCGAGAGGCCGACCAGCACCTGGAAATGGTCATGCGCGTGGCTGCCGCGCGAGGCCCCGTAGTCGCGCAGCGAAAGGCTGCTCGGTTCTGCGTGGGAGCGTGTTGCGGGCGTTCGCATGGGCTGTCGAATTGTCGTTCCGCGCCTCGCAGCTGTCATCCCAGCCGCAGCAGCAGCGCAGAAGCCGCACACACCAGCAGGAACGGAATGCTGATGCGGTGAAATTCGCGCAGGCCGTGCGGTACCCGAGCGAGCCGCAGCGCAATCAGGTTGGCCAGCGAACCCAGCACGCAGCCGAAGCCGCCCACGCTCACCCCGGCGGCGAGTGCCGGCAGATCGCGCACATGGCCGTCGAGCAGAATTGCGGCCGGCACGTTGCTGATGAACTGGGACGCGACGATGGCGGCAAAGTAGGCACGCCATCCCTCGGTAATCGGCCAATGGTTCAGCAGGGCCACCACGGCGGGCAGTTCGGCCAGCTGGCGCAGGTCCACGAACATCAGCGCAATGATCGCAAGCAGGGCCCAGTCGATGCCGCGCAGCACGCGCGGATACGTCACCAAAAACACGCCGAACACCACGCCCAGGCCCGCCAGCAGCCAGTGCCGGTCGAGCGCGACGACGAAGCCGACGAACAGCACGCCCGCCAATGCCAGAAGCCGCGGCTGCACCGGTGTCGCTTCCGCCTCGGGCTTGAGCGCGATGGGCGTGCGCGGCACCAGCAGCCACACGGCCACGAAGAGCCAGAACAGCATCACCGCTACCGTCGGCCCCATCATGGCCATGAAGGCGAAGAAGCTCTCTCCGGAGCGGTGCCAGAGATAGAGGTTCTGCGGGTTGCCGATGGGCGTGAGCGCCGAGCCCGCATTCACCGCCAGCGCCTCGAGCACCACGAGCCGCGCGAGCGGCAGGTGCGCCTGGTTGGCGAGCACCCGCGTGAGCGGCACCAGCAGGAACAGGCTCACGTCGTTGGTCACCAGCGCCGAGAGAAAGGCCGCGCTTGCGGTCAGCAGCAGCGCAAGGCTGCGCTGGTTGTGCGTGCGCGCGAGCAGGCGCTGCGCGGTGGCTTGCAGCATGCCGCTTTTTTCCACCCCCTGCGTAATGGCCAGCAGCCCCGCCAGTGCGCCCACGGTCTCCCAATCGACCAGCCGCAGCCAGTCCATCGGCGTGCGCGGGCGCAAGAATGCGAACGCCACCGCTACGGCGACCAGCACCCATAGCAGGCCGTTGCCGCCGCCCTGTTCGCCCGGCGGCGCCGCCTTGGCTTCAGCGGCCGACGAGGTCACGCAACTCGCGCTTGAGCACCTTGCCGATCGCGCTGCGCGGGAGCTCGTCGATGAAATGCAGGCGCGCCAGGCGCTGCGTCTTGCCGAGCTGGTCGTTGGTCCATTGCAGCAGTGCGGCCTCGGTGGTGTCGTTACCCTCGCGGCGCACCACGAAGGCCACCGGCGTCTCGCCCCACTGCTCGGAAGGCACGCCCACCACGGCCACGTCGGCCACCGCCGCATGGGCGCGCACCACGGCTTCGAGATCGCTCGGGTAGATGTTGAAGCCGCCGCTGATGATCATGTCCTTCTTGCGGTCGAACAGCGTCAGGAAGCCGTCGGCATCGAAGCGGCCCACGTCGCCGGTGCGGATGAAGCGCTTGCCGCCGACGTCGAACCATTCGGCCTCGCGCGTCTTGGCGGGCTGGCGGTGATAGCCGGTCATCATGCCGGCCGAATGCCCCACCACCTCGCCGGCCAGTTCGGTGTTGCCGCGCGGGATTTCATGGCCGTCTTCGTCGATCAGCCGGATGTCGCTGCCCTCGGCCGGGCGGCCCACCGTGTGAAGCTTGTCGGGGTTGAGGTGCGCTTCCAGGATGCAGGTGCCGCCGCCCTCGGTCATGCCGTAGAACTCGATCAGCCCGCCCGGCCAGCGCTTGAGCACGTCGGCCTTGAGCGCGGCATTGAATGGCGCGCTGGTGCTGAACTTGAAGCGGAACGACGAGAGATCGTGCGCATCGAAGCGCGGATGCGCCATCAGCCGCTGGTACTGCACCGGCACCAGCATGGTGTGCGTCACGCGGCGCTGTTCGGCCAGTTGCAGATAGCCGAGCGCGTCGAACTTCGGCATCAGCACCACGCAGCCGCCGAAGGCGATGGTGGGGAAGAACACCACCAGCGTGGTGTTCGAATAAAGCGGTGTCGACAGCAGCGTGACGGTGTCGGCGCCGTACTCGTACTTGGCACCGCGCTGCACATGGGCCCAGCGCATGCCGTGGCCCTGCACGATGCCCTTGGGCTCGCCCGTGGTGCCAGAGGAATAGATGATGTTGAAGGGCCAGGAAGGCTGCGTTTCGACCGCCGTGGGCCGTGCGCCCACGGGTGCCAGCCAGCTCTCCAGGCTTTGGCCGGCGGCGGAGCCGTCGAGCGCCACGCGCGGAATGCTGCCTTCCTTTGCCGGGCCGACAACCTCGGCCGCCGCGGCGTCAGTGAAGAGAATGCGCGCGTCCGCGTCTTCGATCATGCGGGCCAGGCTGGCCGGCGTGGAGCCGGGCGCGAGCGGCGCGACCGCCACACCCGCGCGCAACGCACCGAGGAAGACCGCCGCGTAGTTCACCGACGAAGCCGCGCAAACCGCGATGGCGTCGCCGGGCTCGAGGCCGCCCTGCTGCAGGCTGGCCGCGATGCGGTCCATCAGCGCGTCGAGCGCGCCGTAGTTCAGCGTGTGATGCGCATCCGCGAGCGCGGCGTGGTCGGGCGTGTGTTGCGCATGGAGGCGAACCAGGTCGGCAATGGCGCCGAAATCGCGTTCCATCGCAGCTTGGATGGCAGGGTGCGTTTGCAAAATCGATCCTTCGTCTTGGCCAGACGGCAGGATAGCGAAGAAGCGCCGGACCGGGTGAGCTGCACGCGACGGACTGGTTGCCGCCGCGGCAGCGTCAGTTGTTAAACCCCGGCGGCGTGGGCCTGCTGGTCCGCGTGATAGCTCGACCGCACCATCGCGCCCACGGCCGCATGGCTGAAGCCCATCTTGTAGGCCTCTTCCTCGAACATCTTGAAGGTGTCGGGATGCACATAGCGGCGCACTGGCAGGTGCGAGCCCGACGGCGACAGGTACTGGCCGATGGTCAGCATGTCGATGTCGTGGGCGCGCATGTCGCGCATCACCTGCAGGATCTCTTCGTCGGTTTCGCCCAGGCCCACCATGATGCCGCTCTTGGTCGGCACATCGGGGTGCAGCGCCTTGAACTTCTTGAGCAGATTCAGGCTGAACTGGTAGTCGCTGCCGGGGCGCGCTTCTTTATAAAGGCGGGGCGCGGTCTCGAGGTTGTGGTTCATCACGTCCGGCGGCGCGGCCTTCAGGATCTCGAGCGCGCGGTCGTCGCGGCCGCGGAAGTCGGGCACGAGAATCTCGATTTGCGTCATCGGCGAGAGCTCGCGAATGTTCTTGATGCAATCGACAAAATGCTGGCTGCCGCCGTCGCGCAGGTCGTCGCGGTCGACGCTGGTGATCACCACGTACTTCAGGCGCAGCTTGGCGATGGTCTTGGCAAGGTTGAGCGGTTCGTCCTTGTCGAGCGGGTCGGGGCGGCCGTGGCCCACGTCGCAGAACGGGCATCGGCGCGTGCACTTGTCGCCCATGATCATGAAGGTGGCCGTGCCGTTGCCGAAGCACTCGCCGATGTTCGGGCACGAAGCCTCTTCGCAGACCGTGTGCAGGTTGCTCTCGCGCAGGATCTGCTTGATTTCGTAGAAGCGGGTGGTCGGGCTGCCCGCCTTCACGCGAATCCACTCGGGCTTCTTGAGCACCTCGCCCTGCTGCACCACCTTGACGGGAATGCGCGAGAGCTTGGCCGCGGCCTTCTGCTTGGCCAGCGGGTTGTAGTTTTCGGCGCTTTGCGCGTCGCGGACGACTTCGGTGGTGCTCATTGGATTGCTAGGGCGCCAGGTAGGTGGTGAGCTTCTGGCTCAGGACCCGGGCAGCGTCTTCCCATGTGGTTTGGACCCCGATTGTAGAAAGATCGACCGTTTGCAGCCCCGCGTAGCCGCAAGGGTTGATTCGCGAGAAGGGTTCGAGGTCCATCCGGGCGTTGAGCGCCACGCCGTGGTAGGTGGCGTGGCGGCTCACCTTGATGCCCAGCGCTGCGATCTTGCCCAGGCCCCGAAACGGGTCGCCGGCGGGCAGCGGACCGGTCAGCGCGGCATGGGAGAACGGGTCGTCCAGCCGCACGTAAATGCCCGGCGCGCCCGCCACGCGGTGCCCCGTCACGCCGAAATGCGCCAGCGTGCGCAGCACCGATTCCTCGATGCGGTAGACGTATTCCTTCACGTAGTAGCCGGCGCGGCGCAGGTCGATCAGCGGATAGCCCACCACCTGGCCCGGGCCGTGGAAGGTGACCTGCCCGCCCCGGTCGGTCTGCACGACCGGAATGTCGCCGGGGTTCAGGATGTGGTCCTGCTTGCCCGCAATGCCTTGCGTGAACACCGGCGCGTGCTCGCACATCCATAGCGCATCGGGCGTTTCAGCCTTGCGCTCGAGCGTAAACCGCTTCATTGCCTCGAAGGTCTCGGCATAGCCGACGCGACCCAGCCATTGCGCGGCAATGGCGGCGGCGGGTGCGTGTTCTGCGACCATCATCGGGGCCTTGGTGTCAGAGTACGACCTTGACCGACGGATGCGTCGACAGCGCGCGATACAGGTCGTCGAGCTGCTCGCGGCTGGTGGCGGTCACGGTGATCGTCACGCCCAGGTAGTTGCCCGCCTTGCTGTCGCGCAGCTCGACCGTGGTGGCATCGAAGGTCGGATCGAAGCGTTCGGCGATCTGCGTGATGGCATGCACGAAGCCGTCGGCCTTGACGCCCATGACCTTGATCGGGAACTGCGAGGGGTACTCGATCAGCGACTCCTTGCGCGGATCGGGAATCGGAGTGCTCGTGTCGGTGGTGCTGTCGGTCATGCGGGGGTCGCTCCTTGTTTCTGTGGCTTCTCTGCGTTGCGCTGCTTGGCCTCTTGGTAAGCCGCGTACAAGGCTTGGTAGATGGGGCCGGGTCGGCCGTTCCCAATGGCCTGGCCGTCGAGCGTTACCACGGGCAGCACTTCCTTGCTGGCCGACGAGAGCAGCAACTCATCGGCGCCGAACACTTCGTCGCGTGAAATGCGGCGCAGTGCAAACGGAATGCCGCACTCGGCGCACAGGCGCTCCAGCAGGCCGTAGCGGATGCCGGTCAGCACCAGGTTGTCCTTGGGCGGGCCGATGAGTTGACCGTCCTTGGCGATCCACACGTTGCTCGACGAGGCTTCGCTCAGCCATTCGCCCCTGAACATGACGGTTTCGGCCGCACCGGCTTCCACGCTGATCTGCCGCGCCAGCACCGCGCCCAGCAGGCTGGTGCTCTTGATGTGCGCCTTCTCCCAGCGAAAGTCGGCCGCGGTCACGCAGGCCACGCCCTTGGCGCGTACGGCATCGGACACCGGCGGCAGCGGATTCACCATCACGAACACTGTCGGGCGCACGCCCTTGGTCATGGCATGATCGCGCGGCGCAACGCCACGGGTAATCTGAAAGTACACGGCCTGGGGTGCATCGCCGCCCGGTTCAGTCAGCCGCATCACGATGTCGCGCCATTGGGCGAGCGTGAGCGGGTTGGCAATCTGCAGCTCAGCCAGCGAGCGATCGAGCCGTGCCATGTGTTCTTCGAAGCAGAAAGGCTGGCCGCCGTAGACGGGGACGACTTCATAGATGCCGTCGCCGAAAATGAAGCCGCGGTCGAGAACGCTGATCTTCGCGTCCCGAAGGGCGGTGTACTCGCCGTCGAGGTAGCAGAGCGTGGTGGGGAGAGCGGCAGTAAGAGGGTGCATGCGGGAATTATGGTTGTGCGCGCCTGGTCGGGTTCCGGTCAGCCAATGAGGCCTCGTTTTGCAAACGTGACAGTTCAGGTGGCCGGGCAGGCTGGGTTTCTACTTATAATCAATGGCTTTGTTAAATTCACGGCTGACAGACAACGCGAGCGGCATTCCAATGACAACCAGCGCTCCTGTCTCCGAGATCGATGCTGAAGTCTCCGACTTCAAGCCGCTGACCGCCGAAGAGGCCCAGCGGCTTCGCGAGAAAAATCCCGAAATGTCGCCCTGGTGGGTGATTGGGGCCCAGGTGGCCATGGGATTGCTTGTGGCCGGAGTGGCATGGATGTGGACTCAGCGGCCGGGTGCCGCGGTGTCGGCGTTTTACGGAGCCATGGCGGTAGCGATCCCGGCGGCGTTGTTCGTGCGGGGTGTGCGGCGGGCACGGGGTGCCGTGTCGCAATCTGCTGTCATGCTGCGGTTTTTTGTGTGGGAGTTGATCAAGATCGCGTTGACCGTTGCCTTGCTGGCGGCGGCACCGTGGCTGATCGAGGGCATCAGTTGGCTGGCCTTGTTGGCCGGCGTGGTGGTCGCCATGAAAATGTACTGGGTGGCCCTGTTGGTGCGGCCCGGATTGTTGAACCGGATTTGACTGTTTAAAAAGAGACGCTGAAAGATGGCCGCCGAAGGACACGCCCCGACCGCGAGTGAATACATCGTTCACCACCTCCAGCACTGGCAAGTTGACTGGAGCCTCAATCCCGTGGTCCAGAAGGCCATCGTCGACTTCAACGTCATCAACCTCGACTCGGTGCTCTATGCGCTGATCGTGGGTGCGTTGGGCTGCTTCGTGCTGTGGCTGGCAGCTCGCAAGGCCACGCCGGGCGTGCCGGGCCGGTTCCAGGCTGCGGTCGAAATGCTCGTCGAAATGGTCGACAACCAGGCCAAGTCGAACATCCACAACGCAAAGAGCCGCAAGTTCATTGCGCCGCTGGCGCTCACCGTGTTCGTCTGGATCTTCCTGCTGAACGCCATGGACATGCTGCCGGTCGACATGCTGCCCTCGCTCTGGGCCAAGGTCTTCGAGGCGGCCGGACACGATCCGCACCACGCCTATATGCGTGTCGTTCCCACGGCCGACCTGTCCACCACGCTCGGCCTGTCGACCTCGGTGCTGCTGCTGTGCCTGTTCTACAGCATCAAGATCAAGGGCCTGGGCGGCTGGGGCCATGAGCTCATCACTGCACCTTTCGGCGCGCACCCGGTGCTCTGGCCGATCAACCTGCTGATGCAAGTCATCGAATACCTGGCCAAGACCGTCTCGCACGGCATGCGGTTGTTCGGCAACATGTATGCGGGTGAACTCGTTTTCATGCTGATCGCGCTCATGGGTGGTGCGATGGCGGCTTCGTTCTCGGGAGTGATGCTGCCCATCGGGCACGTCATTGCCGGTACCGTCTGGGCGATCTTCCACATCCTGGTGATCACGCTTCAGGCATTCATTTTCATGATGCTGACCTTGATCTATCTCGGCCAGGCTCATGAAGCGCATTGAGTTTTCTTTTTTCTTTTCGTTTGCTTTCAATCTGTATTAAGGAGTCATCATGGAAAACGTTCTCGGTCTCGTCGCTCTGGCTTGTGGTTTGATCGTCGGTCTCGGCGCGATCGGTGCTTCCATCGGTATTGCACTGATGGGTGGCAAGTTCCTCGAGTCGTCGGCTCGCCAGCCTGAACTCATGAACGAACTGCAAACCAAGATGTTCATCTTGGCCGGTCTGATCGACGCTGCGTTCCTGATCGGCGTGGCAATTGCCCTGCTGTTCGCTTTCGCCAACCCGTTCATCGCCGCTCTGCCGAAGTAATTTCCGTTCAACGCCACTCCAGAAAGGTGTTGCCGTGAGTATCAACGCGACCCTGTTCGTTCAGGCCATCGTCTTCCTGCTGCTTGTGCTGTTCACGATGAAGTTCGTGTGGCCGCCGATCGCGAAGGCCTTGGACGAACGAGCACAAAAGATCGCTGCGGGCCTGGCGGCCGCCGAGAAGGCCAAGGCCGAACTGGCCTCCGCCAACCAGCGTGTCGAGCAGGAACTGGTGGCGTCTCGTAACGAGACCACCAATCGCCTGGCCGATGCCGAGCGCCGTGCCCAGCAGATCATCGAAGAGGCCAAGAGCCGCGCAACCGAGGAGGCCAACAAGATCGTGGCCGCCGCGCGCGAAGAGGCCAACCAGCAGTCCGTGCGTGCGCGTGAGGCGCTGCGCGAGCAGGTGGCCGCACTGGCCGTCAAGGGTGCCGAGCAGATTCTCCGCAAGGAAGTCAACGCCGGCGTTCATGCCGACTTGCTCAGCCGCCTGAAGACCGAGCTCTGAGGACGACATGGCCGAACTCGCGACCATTGCCCGTCCCTACGCCGAGGCGCTGTTCAAGGCGTGCTCCGGCGACCTCGAAGGCACGGCAGGCTGGCTCGACCAGTTGGCGTCCGTCGCCGGCAGCCCGCAGCTCCTGGAGTTCGCGGCCAACCCGAAGGTGCCGCCCGAGCAGGTGTTCGAGCTGATCGCCGGGCTTTCGAAGCAGCCCTTGCCCGATGCGGGCAAGAACTTTCTGCGCGCCGTCATCGACAACGGCCGGTTGGCTGCATTGCCCGAAGTGTCAATCCAGTTCCGGGCCTTGTGCAATGCGCGCAGCGGGGCTGCCGATGCCGTGATCTACAGCGCTTTCCCGATTGACGACGCGGCGCTGCAAGAGGTTGGCGCGGCGCTGGAGCGGCGCTTTGCGCGCAAGCTCACGACGCGGGTCGAGCTCGACCCCTCGCTCATCGGCGGCATCCGTGCCGTGGTCGGCGACGAAGTGCTCGACACCTCGGTCAGGGCGCGCCTCGAACAAATGAAAGCGGCGCTGACCGCCTGACGGCGGCCGGCAGCCAGTTGGCCCCATTTACAGAAAGAAGGAAAGAGTCATGCAACTCAATCCCGCAGAAATTTCCGAACTGATCAAGAGCCGCATCGAGGGTCTCGGCGTCAGT
Organism: Variovorax sp. CCNWLW235; assembly: GCF_037204085.1. Classification (NCBI taxonomy): domain Bacteria; kingdom Pseudomonadati; phylum Pseudomonadota; class Betaproteobacteria; order Burkholderiales; family Comamonadaceae; genus Variovorax; species Variovorax sp. CCNWLW235. The sequence continues at coordinate 31,258 of NZ_JBBCBW010000030.1, forward strand.
GCCAACATCCGCAACGAAGGCACCGTGGTTTCGGTGACCGACGGCATCGTGCGCGTGCACGGCCTGTCCGACGCGATGCAAGGCGAAATGCTCGAATTCCCGCCGAGCGCTGACGGCACGCCGTCGTTCGGCCTGGCGCTGAATCTCGAGCGCGACTCGGTCGGCGCCGTGATCTTGGGCGAATACGAGCACATCTCCGAAGGCGACACGGTCAAGTGCACCGGCCGCATCCTGGAAGTGCCGGTCGGCCCCGAGCTCATCGGCCGCGTGGTCAATGCGCTGGGCCAGCCGATCGACGGCAAGGGTCCGATCAACGCCAAGATGACCGACGTGATCGAAAAGGTCGCCCCGGGCGTGATCGCCCGCAAGTCGGTCGACCAGCCCCTGCAAACCGGCCTGAAGTCCATCGACTCGATGGTGCCGATCGGCCGCGGCCAGCGCGAGCTGATCATCGGCGACCGCCAGACCGGCAAGACCGCCGTGGCCATCGACGCCATCATTGCCCAGAAGGGCCAGGGCGTGACCTGCATCTACGTTGCGATCGGCCAGAAGGCTTCGTCGATCAAGAACGTGGTGCGTGCGCTCGAGCAAGTGGGCGCCATGGACTACACGATCGTGGTGGCCGCATCGGCCTCCGAATCGGCGGCCATGCAGTACGTGTCGGCCTACTCGGGCTGCACGATGGGCGAGTACTTCCGCGACCGCGGCCAGGACGCGCTGATCGTCTATGACGACCTGTCCAAGCAAGCCGTTGCATACCGCCAGGTGTCGCTGCTGCTGCGCCGCCCGCCAGGCCGCGAAGCCTACCCCGGCGACGTGTTCTATCTCCACAGCCGTCTGCTCGAGCGCGCCGCGCGCGTCAACGCCGACTACGTGGAAGCCTTCACCAAGGGTGAAGTCAAGGGCAAGACCGGCTCGCTCACCGCGCTGCCGATCATCGAAACGCAAGCCGGCGACGTGTCCGCTTTCGTGCCGACCAACGTGATCTCGATCACCGACGGCCAGATCTTCCTGGAAACCAACCTGTTCAACGCAGGTATCCGCCCCGCCATCAACGCCGGTATCTCGGTGTCGCGCGTGGGTTCGGCGGCCCAGACCAAGATCATCAAGGGCCTGTCGGGCGGTATCCGTACCGACCTCGCGCAGTACCGCGAGCTGGCTGCGTTCGCGCAGTTCGCTTCCGACCTGGACGAAGCCACCCGCAAGCAGCTCGACCGCGGTGCCCGCGTGACCGAACTGCTGAAGCAGGCCCAGTACAGCCCGCTGCCGATCTCGCTGATGGGTGCCACGCTGTTTGCCGTGAACAAGGGTTTCATGGACGACCTGGACATCAAGAAGGTTCTGTCCTTCGAGCACGGCCTGCACCAGTTCCTGAAGACCAGCCACGGCCCCCTGCTCGACAAGATCGAGCAAGCCAAGGCGCTCGACAAGGACGCCGAGGCCGAACTGACGAGCGCGATCACCGCGTTCAAGAAGTCGTTCGCCTGATCGACCTGACAAGGAGCCCCCATGGCAGCTGGTAAGGAAATCCGCGGCAAGATCAAATCGGTGGAAAACACCAAGAAGATCACCAAGGCCATGGAAATGGTCTCGGTCTCCAAGATGCGCAAGGCGCAGGAGCGCATGCGCGCCGCGCGCCCCTACAGCGAGAAGATTCGCAACATCGCGGCCAACCTGGGCCGTGCAAACCCCGAATACGTTCACGCGTTCATGAAGACGAACGAGGCCAAGGCCATCGGCTTCATCATCGTGACGAGCGACAAGGGTCTGTGCGGCGGCTTGAACACCAACCTGCTGCGCGCCGTGACCACCAAGCTGCGCGAAGCGCAGGCGGCCGGCACGGCCATCGAGTCGGTGGCCATCGGCAGCAAGGGCCTGGGCTTTCTGAACCGCATCGGCGCCCGCGTGGTCGCGCACGTCACCCATCTGGGCGACACGCCTCACCTGGACAAGCTCATCGGCCCGGTCAAGACGCTGCTCGACGCCTATGCCGAAGGCAAGCTATCCGCGGTGTACCTGTGCTACACCAAGTTCATCAACACCATCAAGCAAGAGCCGATCGTGGAGCCCCTGCTTCCGCTGGCGGCCGAGTCGCTGAAGATGGAAGAAGGCCAGCACTCGTGGGACTACATCTACGAGCCCGATCCTGAAAGCGTGATCGATGAGCTGCTGGTGCGCTATGTGGAGTCGCTGGTCTACCAGGCCGTGGCCGAGAACATGGCTTCCGAGCACTCGGCCCGCATGGTTGCGATGAAGGCTGCAACCGACAACGCCGGCAATGTGATCAGCGAGCTCAAGCTGGTCTACAACAAGACCCGTCAGGCCGGCATCACCAAGGAACTCTCCGAGATCGTCTCGGGCGCGGCGGCAGCCGCGGGCGTGTAAGCCAGTTTCACGGTCGTCCCCCTACAAACAATTTTTATCGGAGCACACATGGCTCAAGCAAACGCAGTGCAAGGCAAGATCGTTCAATGTATCGGCGCTGTGGTCGACGTGGAGTTCCCGCGCGACCAGATGCCGAAGGTCTATGACGCTTTGAAGTTCGAAGGCAGCGCGCTGACCCTCGAAGTCCAGCAGCAGCTCGGCGACGGCGTGGTGCGCACCATTGCGCTCGGCTCGTCCGACGGCCTGCGCCGCGGCCTGATCGTGACCAACACGGGCGCGCCCATCACCGTGCCGGTCGGCAAGGCCACGCTGGGCCGCATCATGGACGTGCTCGGCGCGCCCATCGACGAGCGCGGCCCGGTCGGCCAGGAGCTCACTGCTTCGATCCACCGCAAGGCACCCGCATACGACGAACTGTCGCCCTCGCAAGACCTGCTGGAAACCGGCATCAAGGTGATCGACCTGGTGTGCCCGTTCGCCAAGGGCGGCAAGGTGGGCCTGTTCGGCGGCGCCGGCGTGGGCAAGACCGTGAACATGATGGAACTCATCAACAACATCGCCAAGGCTCACTCGGGTCTGTCGGTGTTTGCCGGCGTGGGCGAACGTACCCGCGAAGGCAACGACTTCTATCACGAGATGGCCGACTCCGGCGTCGTGAACCTCGAGAAGCTCGAAGACTCGAAGGTGGCCATGGTCTACGGCCAGATGAACGAACCCCCGGGCAACCGCCTGCGCGTGGCCCTGACCGGCCTGACCATTGCCGAGTCGTTCCGCGACGAAGGCCGTGACGTGCTGTTCTTCGTGGACAACATCTACCGCTATACGCTGGCCGGTACCGAAGTGTCGGCACTGCTCGGCCGCATGCCTTCCGCCGTGGGCTACCAGCCGACGCTGGCCGAAGAAATGGGCCGCCTGCAAGAGCGGATCACCTCGACCAAGGTCGGCTCGATCACCTCGATCCAGGCCGTGTACGTGCCGGCCGACGACTTGACCGACCCGTCGCCCGCCACCACCTTCGCCCACCTGGACTCCACCGTGGTGCTGTCGCGCGACATCGCTTCGCTCGGTATCTACCCCGCCGTGGACCCGCTCGACTCGACCTCGCGCCAGCTCGACCCGAACGTGGTCGGCGAAGAGCACTACAACGTGGCCCGCGCCGTGCAAGGCACGCTGCAGCGCTACAAGGAACTGCGCGACATCATCGCGATTCTGGGCATGGACGAACTGGCACCGGAAGACAAGCTTGCCGTGGCCCGCGCCCGCAAGATCCAGCGTTTCCTGTCGCAGCCGTTCCACGTGGCCGAAGTGTTCACGGGCTCGCCTGGCAAGTACGTGCCGCTGGCCGAAACCATCCGCGGCTTCAAGATGATCGTGAACGGCGAAGCCGACCACCTGCCGGAACAAGCGTTCTACATGGTCGGCACCATCGACGAGGCTTTCGAGAAGGCCAAGAAGGTCGCGTAAAGCGGCGCAGGAACGCACATGGCAAACACCATTCACGTCGACGTGGTCTCCGCAGAAGAGTCGATCTTCTCGGGCGAGGCCAAGTTCGTCGCGCTGCCCGGTGAAGCCGGCGAGCTCGGCATCTATCCGCGCCACACGCCGCTGATCACGCGCATTCGCCCGGGGGCAGTGCGCATCGAAACGGCCGACGGCGGCGAAGAGTTCGTCTTCGTGGCTGGCGGCATTCTCGAAGTGCAACCCGACACCGTCACCGTGCTGTCCGACACCGCCATTCGCGGCAAGGACCTCGACGACGAAAAGGCCAACCAGGCCAAGGCCGCCGCCGAGGAAGCGCTCAAGAACGCCAAGAGCGACATCGACATTGCCATGGCGCAATCCGAACTCGCTGTCATGGCTGCGCAGATCGCGGCGCTTCGCAAGTACCGCCAGAAGAAGTAAATACCGCGGTAGCCCCACCGGGTCCGCCAGAAAAAAGCCGCCTCCGGGCGGCTTTTTTTCGTCCTCAGAACTTGACTTGCACACAGCTTTGGTCTGAATTTGGTCGAAGTTCAGCCTTGTCCGGCTGAAGACCTGCCTCTAGTATTCGCGTTCATTCACCTGCGGCGAGCCTTGGGGCAGTGGGCAACAAAGACGGAGACAACAACGCGTGACACGCTGGAGCGGCATCACTGCGGACGAAATGCGGTTGCTGGAGACCACCTTCTGGTCGGCCGGCGGCTCGCGCCATGCCATGGCCGAACAGCTCGGCTTCTCGAAGAGCAAAGCGAATGCGCTGATTGCGGGCCTGGTCGAGCAGGGTCTCCTGGCCGAGGCCGGGCTCCAGCGCTCATCCGGCGGGCGGCGGGCCGAAAACCTGCAGCTGCATGCTGGCCTCGGCGTGCTGGTCGGCATCGACATTGGCGCCACCAGCCTCGACGTTGCGGTGCTGCGGCCGGACCTCACCGTGCTTGCTCAGCATGACGAACCCGCCGATGTGCGCGAAGGCCCCGCGGTCGTGCTGGCTCGGGTGCGCGTTCTGATGCGCGAGTTGCTCGCACGTTGCAACAGCAGCGCCAGGAACGTGCTCGGCATCGGTATCGGCGTCCCGGGCCCCGTCAACTTCGAGATCGGGCAACTCGTGAACCCGCCGCTGATGCCGGCATGGGACAGCTTTTCGATCCGCGACTACCTGCGCGAGGACTACGCGGCGCCCGTCTTCGTCGACAACGACGTGAACCTGATGGCGCTCGGCGAGCTCTGGCGTCTCAAGCGCTCGCTCAACAACTTTCTCGTGATCAAGATCGGCACCGGCATCGGCTGCGGCATCGTCTGCCATGGTGAGGTCTATCGCGGCGCCGCCGGTTCGGCCGGCGACGTGGGGCACATCTGCGTCGACCAGGAAGGCCCGCGCTGCCATTGCGGCAATGTGGGCTGCGTGGAAGCCATGGCGGCGGGGCCGGCCATCACGCGCATGGCCGTGCAGGCGGCCGAAGCCGGTGAAAGCGCCATGCTCGCCGAATGCCTGCGGGTGCATGGCCGCATCGAAGCCGTCGACGTCGGGCAGGCAAGCCGCGCCGGCGACACGGCGGCCAACGGCATCATTCAGAACGCCGGCAACCTCATCGGCCAGATGCTGGCGTCGGTGGTGAATTTCTTCAATCCGTCGCACGTGTTCATCGGCGGCGGCATCACGCGCATCGGGCCGCTGTTTCTGGCGGCCGTGCGGCAGAGCGTCTACCAGCGTTCGCTCGCGCTCTCGACCCGGCACCTGGAAATCCAGTACACGCCGCTGGGCGTGCAGGGCGGGCTGATCGGCGCCGGCGTGCTCGCAATGCACGAAACGTTGAAAGTCCGCGGAGTGGCGCCATGACCCCAGAAGAAACCAAGGGAAGCGTCGCCGTCGAATTTGCCGATGTGGTGAAGGCCTTCGGCCCGGTGCAGGTGCTGCATGGCGTGAGCTTTTCGCTGGCGCCGGGCCGCGTCTACGGGCTGCTCGGCGAAAACGGCGCGGGCAAGTCGACGCTGATGAAGATTCTTGCGGGCTACGAGTCGCTCACTGGCGGCGTGCTGCGCATCAACGGCCAGTCGCAGCAGTTCACGAGTTCTCGCGATGCCGAGGCCCTGGGCATCGTGCTGATCCACCAGGAATTCAATCTTGCCGAAGACCTGAGCGTGGCGCAGAACATCTTTCTCGGCCACGAGAAGAAAAAAGGCTGGCTGCTCGACGATGCTTCGATGGAACGCGATGCCGCCGCAGCGCTTGCAGCCGTCGGCCTGCAGGTCGATCCGCGGACCAAGGTGCGCCGGCTGATCGTTGCGGAAAAGCAGCTCGTCGAAATCGCCAAGGCCATTGCCCGGCGCGCGCGCCTGCTCATCATGGACGAGCCCACCGCCACGCTCACGCCCGGCGAAACCGAGCGGCTCTTCAAGCTCATCGCGCAGCTGCGCGCGGACGGCGTGACCATCGTCTACATCTCGCACAAGCTCGACGAAGTGGAGCAGGTGACCGACGAGGTGATCGTGATGCGCGATGGCCGCTTTGTGGCGCGTGCACCCACCCCCGAGGTTTCGCGCCAGCAGATGGCCAACCTCATGGTGGGCCGCGAATTGGCCGACCTGTACCCGCCGCGCGACGTGGTGGTGGCCGCCGACGCACCCGCCATGCGCGTGCGCAACTTCAGCGTGCCCGGCTGGGCGAACGATGTCGGCTTTGAAGTGCGCCCCGGAGAGATCCTCGGCTTCGCGGGCCTGGTCGGCGCGGGCCGCACCGAGCTGTTCGAAGGCCTGCTGGGTCTTCGGCCGGCCAGCGGCCAAGTCGAGATGCTCGGCAAGGCGGTGCCCGACCGGAAGGGCTGGCGCAATCCGCGCGACGCCGCCAAGCACGGCCTCACCTACCTGAGCGAAGACCGCAAGGGCAAGGGCCTGCACGTGAACTTCGGGCTGCGCCAGAACCTCACGCTGATGGCGCTCGATCGCTACACCCGCCCATGGCTCCAGCCCGATGCCGAACGCGGCGCGCTGGCCGAGGCCGTGAAGGACTACGGCATTCGCACCGGCTCGCTCGACGTGCGCGCATCGTCGCTTTCGGGCGGCAACCAGCAGAAGCTCGCACTTGCCAAGGTGCTGCAGCCCAAACCCAAGGTGGTGGTGCTCGACGAGCCCACGCGCGGCGTCGACATCGGTGCCAAGCGCGACATCTATTTCCTGATCCAGCGACTCGCCCGCGAAGGGCTCGCGGTGATCGTCGTTTCGTCGGAACTGATGGAACTCATCGGCCTGTGCCACCGCGTGGCGGTGATGCGCGCGGGGCGCCTCGTCGCCACGCTCAATGCCGACAACCTGACTGAAGAGGAGCTCATCGCTCATGCCACCGGAACAGCAGACACCCATGCCGCAGCCTGAAGCCGCGCAGCACCGCAGCGAAAGCAAGCCGCGCTGGACCGAGCGCCTGCACGGCCTCGGCCCGGTCATCGGCCTTGTGCTGCTGTGCATCGGCGGCACGCTGCTCAACAGCGACTTTGCCACCGTCGACAACGCCATGAACGTGCTCACGCGCACGGCCTTCATCGGCATCATTGCGGTAGGCATGTGCTTCGTGATCATCTCGGGCGGCATCGACCTGTCGGTGGGCTCGATGGCGGCGCTCATCGCGGGCAGCGTGATCATGTTCATCAACTGGGCCGGACCGGCCTCGGGTTCGCCGCTCATGGCGGTGGTGATGGGCGCGGTGCTCGCAGTGGTGCTAGGCGCGCTGTTCGGCCTGGCGCACGGCCTGCTCATCACCAAGGGGCGCATCGAGCCATTCATCGTCACGCTGGGCACGCTCGGCATCTTTCGCGCCTACCTCACCTACTTTGCCGACGGCGGCGCGCTCACGCTCGACAACGACCTGTCGGACCTCTATGCGCCGGTGTACTACGCAAGCCTGGCGGGAATCCCGGTGCCGGTGTGGGTGTTCGTGATCGTCGCGATCATCGGCGGTGTCATATTGAACCGCACGGCCTACGGCCGCTATGTGCAAGCCATCGGATCGAACGAGCAGGTGGCGCGTTATGCGGCAGTGGACGTCGACCGCGTGAAGATCCTGACCTACGTGCTGCTGGGCGTGTGCGTGGGCATTGCCACGCTGCTGTACGTGCCGCGCCTGGGCTCGGCGTCGCCGACCACGGGCCTCCTGTGGGAGCTCGAGGCGATTGCCGCGGTGATCGTCGGCGGCACCGCGCTCAAGGGCGGCGCGGGCAGCATCACCGGCACCGTCGTGGGCGCGATCCTGCTTTCGGTCATCAGCAACATCCTCAACCTCACCAGCATCATCAGCGTGTACCTCAACGCCGCGGTGCAGGGCTTCGTGATCATCATCGTTGCGTTCCTCCAAAGAGGGCGCCGCTAATTCGTTCCCGTTCCGCTTCACCATCAACCACAAGGAGACATCCAGCATGACAAGCTTCACCCGCCGCATCGCACTCACGGCCGTGGCCGCAGCAGCGCTCGCGAGCCTGCCCGCACTCGCCGCCGAGAAAGTGAACCTCGGCGTTTCGATTCCCGCGGCCACGCACAGCTTCATGGGCGGCATCAACTACTGGGCCAACCAGGCGAAGAAGGACCTGGAGAAGCAGCACAAGGACCTGAAGATCACGATCAAGACCGCGGCCAACGCGCCCGAGCAGGCCAACCAGCTGCAAGACCTTTCGACCGTCACCAAGATCAACGCGCTCGTGGTGTTTCCGTTCGAATCGGCCGCGCTGACCAAGCCGGTGGCGCAGGTCAAGGCCAAGGGTGCCTACGTGACCGTGGTCGACCGCGGCCTGACCGACACCAGCGCGCAGGACGCATACGTGGCCGGCGACAACACAGCCTTCGGCCGCATTCCGGCCGAATACATTGCCAAGCAGCTCGGCGGCAAGGGCAACGTGGTCGCCCTGCGCGGCATTGCCACCACGCTCGACAACGAGCGCATGGACGCCTTCAACGCGGTGCTCAAGAACCATCCGGACATCAAGCTGCTCGACGCCAAGTACGCCAACTGGAACCGCGACGACGCCTTCAAGGTCACGCAGGACTACCTCACGCGCTTCAAGCAGATCGACGCCATCTGGGCGGCCGACGACGACATGGCCGTGGGCGTGCTCAAGGCCATCGAGCAGGCCAAGCGCGACGACATCAAGATCGTCTTCGGCGGCGCGGGCGCCAAGGGCATGGTCAAGACCATCATGGACGGCAAGGACAAGCGCATTGGCGCGGACGTGAGCTACTCGCCCAAGTTCATCTACGACGCCATCAAGCTCACCGCCGAGGCGCGGCTGAAGGGCGAGAAGCTGCCCGCGACGACGATCATTCCTTCGGTGCTGATCACCAAGGAAAACGCGAAAGACTTCTACCACCCGAACTCGCCGTTCTGAGGTCGCATGCCTTCCTCCCTCTCCCCTCGGGGAGAGGGTTGGGGTGAGGGCAGCGGCAATGGCGGAGGCCGTGTGCTCGCGAACGCCGATGCCCTCACCCTAGCCCTCTCCCAGAGGGAGAGGGGACAGTTACCAGGAACTTCCTACAGATGACTGATCAACCTTCTCGCAAGCTCCGCTGCGCCATGGTCGGCGGCGGGCGCGACGCCTTCATCGGCGCCGTGCACCGCAAGGCCATGGCGCTGGACGGGCAGATCGAGCTCGTGGCCGGCGCGCTGTCGTCGAGCCCCGAGAAGGCGCGCGCGTCGGGCCGCGACCTCGGGCTGGCCGACGACCGCAACCACGGCGACTGGCAGTCGCTGCTGGCTGACGAGCTCAAGCGCCCGCCCGCGGAGCGCATCGACTTCGTCTCGATCGTCACGCCCAACCACGTGCACTTTCCGGTGGCGCAGGCCTTTGCCGAGGCGGGCTTTCATGTGGTGTGCGACAAGCCGCTGGTGCACACGCGCGAGCAGGCCGATGCGCTCGTGGCCACCGTGGCAAGGCACGGCACGGTCTTCGGCGTGACCTACAACTACACCGGCTACCCGATGGTGCGGCAAGCGCGCGAAATGGTCCGCTCGGGCCAACTCGGCGAGCTGCGCAAGGTGGTCGTCGAATACAACCAAGGCTGGCTCGCAAGCCAGCTCGAAGACGCCGGCAACAAGCAGGCCGACTGGCGCACCGACCCGGCGCGCAGCGGCGCAGCGGGCGCCATCGGCGACATCGGCTCGCATGCCGAGAACCTCGTTGCGAGCGTGACCGGACTGGAAATCGAAAGCCTCTGCGCCGACCTGAGCGCGCTGGTGCCGGGCCGCATGCTCGACGATGACGGCAGCCTGCTCTTGCGCTTCAAGGGCGGCGCGCGCGGCGTGCTGATCGCTTCGCAGATCAACACTGGGCTCGAGAACGACCTGCGCCTGCGCATCTCCGGCGCGCTGGGCACGCTCGAATGGCGCCAGGAGCGGCCGAGCGAGCTGCTGCATCTGCCGCACGACGGTCCCAAGCGCACTCTCACGCGCGGCTCGCCGTGGCTGTGCGAATCGGCGCAACGCGCGAGCCGCCTGCCGGCGGGGCATCCCGAAGGCTTCATCGAGGCCTTTGCCAACATCTATGGCGGCGTGGCCGCGGACATCCGCGCACGCATCGCCGGCCAGCAGGCCGATGCCATCGCCGCTGACTATCCGCGCGTGGAAGACGGCGCCCGCGGCGTCCGCTTCATCGAGCGCACGGTGGCATCGTCGAAAAGCGAATTAAAGTGGACGCCCTGGTAGCCGTGCCGCATGCCCGCACCCGCGGGCACGCAACGCACGGCGCCTGGCGCCCATGACACCTTCTTCCCTTCGAGACCTGCCGCCTTCCGGTCCACCACCGTGGCTTCGCGCCCTGGGCCGGCGCTGCCTCGCGCTCTGGCCGCTGAAGCTCGTCGGCAACACGGTGGCCACCATCGGCTTCTTTCCGCTGTACTTCTGGATCATGAAGAACGCCGGCCAGCCCTGGACGTTGCCGCTCACCGCGTTCGACCGGCTGATCGCCTTCTGGCCGGCGCTGCTGCCGGTCTATCTTTCCCTCTGGGTCTACATCGCGCTGCCCGTGTTCCTTGCCAAGGACAAACGGGAGTTCCTGGGCTTTGCACTGAGCTGTGCGGTCATGACCTTCATCTCGCTCGCGGTGTTCTGGTTTGTGCCGACAGCCATACCCAACTTCGCCATCGACGCGACTCCGGGCACCTCGCTTCATTTTCTGAAAACGGTCGATGCGGCCGGCAACGCGTTTCCATCGCTGCATGTGTCGTTCTCGGTGCTTGCCTGTGTAGTGCTGGCGCGGCAATTGCGCGAAGTGGCCGCGCCCATGTGGCTCCGCGCGTTCAACATTGCATGGGCCGCAGCCATCGTCTATTCGACGATGGCGGTGCGTCAGCACGTGCTCGTCGACGTGCTCGGCGGTCTTGCGCTGGGCATCGGGTTCGGGCTGGCTTCGCGGCCACGCCACGCCGTTTCGACAGCGGCTGTGCAGGCGGAGCCGGCGTAGGCCGATCGCGCTATTCCTCACGGCCGGCGCCTGCGGTAAAAACCGGGCATCGTTCCCCTGATTCGACACGGAGCCCGCCATGAAGATCACTGCCGCTGCTTTCTTCACGCTGGCCTGCGCGGCCGCCATGCCCGCCATGGCCATCGACTATCCCGCGCGCAAGCCCGGCCTCTGGGAAATCCAGACCGGCGACGGCACCGCCGCCAAGGGCGCGAGCCAGACCATCCAGCAGTGCATCGACGCGGCCAGCGACAAGGCCCTGCGCGACATGGGCCAGGGCATGGGCAAGGACACCTGCTCCAAGCAGGAGCTGCGCAACGAAGGCGGCAAGCTGGTCATCGATTCGGTCTGCAAGATCGGCTCCACCACCGCCACATCGCACGCCGTGATGAGCGGTGACTTCAGCTCGGCCTATCGCATGGAAAGCAAGTCGACCTACAGCCCGCCGCTGATGGGCCGCGCCGAAGGCTCCGCCGTCATCGAAGCCAAGTGGATCGGCCCCTGCAAGGCCGGCCAGAAGCCCGGCGACATGATCATGTCCAACGGCATGAAGATGAACGTGCTCGAAATGGCAGGCGGGCGCAAGAAGTAGGCGCCGGCCCACAGCGCTTCGCGGCCCGCGCTCGGCAACGCGCAACGCCGCCACCGCCTACGATGCGGCCATGGCCGCGAAGGAAGAAGATCTCGTCGTCGCACGCCCCGAGGGGCTGTATTGCCCACCGGGCGATTTCTACATCGACCCCTGGCGGCCGGTGGCTCGCGCCGTCATCACGCACGCCCACTCCGACCACGCGCGCGCGGGCCATGCGCACTACCTGGCGCATACCGACAGCGCCGGCACGCTGCGCACGCGCCTCGGCAGCGACATCGCGCTGCAGACGCTCGGCTACGGAGAAACCATCGAGCACCACGGCGTGCGCGTTTCGCTGCATCCGGCCGGGCATGTGCTGGGCTCGGCACAGGTTCGCCTCGAACACGGCGGGCGCGTGTGGGTGGCCTCGGGCGACTACAAGACCGAACCCGACGGAACCTGCACGCCCTTCGAGCCTGTACCGTGCGACACCTTCATCACCGAATCGACTTTCGGATTGCCGATCTATCGCTGGCCCACGCAGGCGGCGCTGTTCGCGGAGGTCAATGCATGGTGGCGCGCCAACGCGGAGGCCGGCCGCGCATCGGTGCTGTTCTGCTATGCCTTCGGCAAGGCGCAGCGCATCCTGCACGGCGTCGATGCCTCCATAGGGCCGATCGTGGTGCACGGCGCGGTCGAGCCGCTCAACGCCGTGTATCGCGCCGCGGGCGTGGCCTTGCCAGAGACATTGCGTGTGACCGACCGGGGCGTGGACGCCGCGCTCCTGAAGCGCGCACTGGTGCTGGCGCCGCCATCGGCGCAGGGCACGCCGTGGATGCGCCGCTTCGGCAACTACGCCGATGCTTTTGCGAGCGGCTGGATGCAGTTGCGCGGCACGCGCCGCCGGCGCGGCGTGGACCGGGGCTTCGTCATGTCCGACCACGCGGACTGGCCCGGACTGCAGCAGGCGATCGCGGGCACTGGGGCCGAGCGCGTGTTCGTCACGCATGGCAGCGTGCAGGTGATGGTGCGATGGCTCGCAGAGAGCGGGCTCGATGCGCAAGGCTTCAAGACCGAGTACGGCGATGAAGACGACCAGGAGGCTCCCTCCCCCGCTGGGGGAGGGCCGGGGAGGGGGCAAGCGGCGCCCGATGGGGACGCTGCCAGCCCCCATCCCAACCTTCCCCCAGAGGGGGAAGGAGCAAAGGCATGAAGGACTTCGCCGCGCTCTACCGCGAGCTCGACGCCAGCACCTCGAGCCTTGCCAAGCAGGCCGCGCTGCAGCGCTACCTGCGAGAGGCCGACCCCGCTGATGCGGCGTGGGCCGTGTACTTCCTGGCCGGCGGCAAGCCGCGCCAGCTGGTGCCCACCAAGCTGCTGCGCCTGCTCGCGCAAGAAGCGGCAGGCCTTCCCGAATGGCTGTTCGACGAGAGCTACGAGGCGGTCGGCGATCTTGCGGAAACCATCGCGCTGCTGCTGCCACCGCCCACCGAGGCGCACGACCTCGGCTTGGCGCGCTGGGTCGAGGAGCACCTGCTGCCGCTGCGCGAAGCCGGCAAGTCCGCGCCGGACGAGTTGCCCGCCAGGCTGCGTGCGCAATGGCGCCAGCTTGCGGCCGAAGAGCGGCTGGTGTACTTCAAGCTCATCACCGGCGCATTTCGCGTGGGCGTGTCGAAGCTCCAGGTCACGCAGGCGCTCGCGGCGGTGGGCGGCATCGACGCCAAGCGCGTGGCGCAGAGGCTCATGGGCTACACCCACATCGGCGGCCGTCCGCAAGCCGACGACTACCGCGCGCTCATCGCGCCGGAGTCGGGCGCGGAGCAGGTGCAAAAGACCAGCGGGCAGCCGTACCCCTTCTTTCTTGCGCATGCGTTCAACCTGCCGCTCGAAGAGTTCGATGCGGCGCTCGGTCCGCCGGCCGATTGGGTCGTCGAGTGGAAGTGGGACGGCATCCGCGCGCAACTGGTGAAGCGCGCGGGTGCGGTCTGGTTGTGGTCGCGCGGTGAAGAGCTGGTGACCGAGCGCTTTCCCGAGCTCGCCGTGCTGGGCGAGGCGCTGCACGACGGCACGGTGCTGGATGGAGAGATTGCCGTCTGGCGCGAAGACAAGGTGCAGCCCTTTGCGGAGCTGCAAAAGCGCATCGGCCGCAAGACATTGGGCGCAAAACTGTTGCGCGAAATACCGGTAGTGCTGCTGGCCTACGACATCCTCGAATGGGAAGGCCGCGACCTGCGCGTGCTGCCGCAAGGGGAGCGCCGCGCGTTGCTCGACGAGCTCGTCACGCGCATGCAGCACCCGTCGCTGCTGCCGAGCCCGATGCTTACCGGCATGGAGTGGAGCGACCTTGCGCGTCAGCGCGAAGCCGCGCGCAGCATGGGTGTGGAAGGCATGATGCTCAAGCGCCGCGATGCGCAGTACGGCGTGGGCCGCACCAAGGACGTCGGCGTGTGGTGGAAGTGGAAGATCGACCCGCTCAGCATCGACGCCGTGCTCATCTACGCGCAGCGCGGCCACGGCCGGCGTGCCAGTCTCTACAGCGACTACACCTTTGCTGTGTGGGACGGTCCGCCCGAACAGCAAGACCGCAAGCTCGTGCCCTTTGCGAAAGCCTATTCGGGCCTGACCGATGCCGAGATGGCGCGCGTGGACGCGATCATCCGCAAGACCACGGTGGAGAGCTTTGGCCCGGTGCGCAGCGTGGAGCCGACCCTGGTGTTCGAACTCGGCTTCGAAGGCATTGCGCGCAGCACGCGCCACAAGAGCGGCATTGCGGTGCGCTTTCCGCGCATGCTGCGCTGGCGCGAGGACAAGCCGGTGGCAGAGGCCGACACTCTGCAGACGCTGGCCGCACTGCTGCCGTCATGACCGACCCGGTGGACCCCGCATCTCTCCCTCCCCTCCCGGGGGAGGGCAGGGGTGGGGGCAAGCGGCGTATCAAGAATCAGCTGCCTGTTGAAGGCCGCGTGCCCCCATCCCAGCCTTCCCCCAGCGGGGGAAGGAGCAAGACAGCGGTCAAGGCGGCGCTCGATGCGTGGTTCGAGGCACGCGGCTGGAAGCCCTTCAAGTTCCAGCGCGATGTGTGGAAAGCCATCGCGCAAGGAAAGTCCGGCATGCTGCATGCCACCACCGGCGCGGGCAAGACCTACGCCGTGTGGCTCGGCGCGCTGCAGGTCTTCTCGCAAGCCAAAAAAGAAACCGCGCGCCCCGCCGCGCCGCCGCTCACGGTGCTGTGGCTCACACCCATGCGCGCGCTTGCGGCCGACACGCTGCGCGCGCTGAAGCAGCCGCTCGAAGCGCTCGGCGCAGACGTGCATCCGTGGAGCGCCGGTGCGCGCAGCGGCGACACCTCGTCGGCCGAGCGCGCCGCGCAGAATGAGCGCCTGCCCACCGTGCTCGTCACCACGCCGGAGAGCCTTTCACTGCTGCTTGCGCGCGCCGATGCCAGCGAAGTGCTCGGCCGCGTGAAGATGGTGGTGGTCGACGAATGGCACGAGCTGCTCGGCAACAAGCGCGGCGTGCAGGTGCAGCTGGCCCTCGCGCGGCTCAGGCGCTGGAACGCAGGGCTCGCGGTATGGGGCATGTCGGCCACGCTGGGCAACCTGCAAGAGGCCATGCGCGCATTGCTCGGCGATGAAGCGGGCGTGCTGGTGCAGGGCGCGGTGCCCAAGAAGCTGGTGGTCGATTCGCTGCTGCCCGGCCGCGCCGAGCGCTTTCCGTGGGGCGGCCACCTGGGCCTCACCATGCTGCCGCAGGTGCTCGATGAAATTGCCGCCAGCAGCACCACGCTGGTGTTCACCAACACGCGCTCGCAATCGGAGATCTGGTACCAGGCCATGCTCGAGGCGCGGCCCGAATGGGCGGGCACCATTGCGCTGCACCACGGCTCGCTCGACCGCGCGGTGCGCGAGTGGGTGGAGCTTGGCTTGAAGAGCGGTGAGCTCAAGGCGGTGGTCTGCACATCGAGCCTCGACCTGGGCGTCGATTTCCTGCCGGTCGAGCGCGTGCTGCAGATCGGCTCGCCCAAGGGCGTCGCGCGGCTGCTGCAGCGCGCGGGGCGCTCGGGCCATGCACCCGGCCGGCCGTCGCGAATCACGCTCGTGCCCACGCACAGCATCGAGATGGTCGAGGGCGCCGCGGCGCGCGCGGCCATTGCGGCAGGCCATATCGAGGCGCGTCACACGCCCGTGCAGCCGCTCGACGTGCTGGTGCAGCACCTCGTCACGGTGGCGCTCGGCGGCGGCTTCGTGCCCGACGACCTGTACGCGGAGGTGCGCGGCACCGCGGCCTATGCGGGGCTGTCGCGGGAGAGCTGGGAGTGGTGCCTGTCCTTCGTCTCGCAGGGCGGCCCTTCGCTGGCCGCCTACCCGGACTACCGCCGCGCGGTGCCCGATGCCGAAGGCGTCTGGCGCGTGCCCGATGCGCGGCTCGCGCGGCGGCACCGCATGAACATCGGCACCATCGTGAGCGATGCCAGCATGGCGGTGCAGTACATGGGCGGCGCGAAGATCGGCAGCGTCGAAGAAGGCTTTGTTGCGCGCATGAAGCCCGGCGACTGCTTTCTGTTCGGCGGCCGGTTGCTGGAACTCGTGCGCATTCACGACATGACGGCCTGGGTGCGGCGCGCCACCGGCAAGCGCGCCGCTGTGCCGCGCTGGAACGGCGGGCGCATGCCGCTGTCGACCACGCTGGCCGACGCCGTGGTGCAACAGCTCGCGCTGGCTGGCGCGGGGCGCTATGACTCCCCCGAGCTGCAGTGCGTGCGGCCGCTGCTCGAAATCCAGCAGCAATGGTCGGCCCTGCCCACGCCGCAGACCCTGCTGGCCGAAACGCTCACTACGCGCGAAGGCTCGCACCTGTTCCTCTATCCCTTCGCGGGGCGGCACGTGCACCTGGGGCTTGCAAGCCTGCTGGCCTGGCGCGTGGCGCAGCACGATGCGCGCACCTTCTCCATCGCGGTGAACGACTACGGCTTCGAACTGCTGAGTGCTGTGCCGGTCGATTGGCCCGCGCTGCTGCCGCAGGTGCTGCGCCTGCCGCAAGGCGACGATGCGCATGCCGAACTGCTGCACGAGGTGCTGGCTTCGCTCAACGCGGGCGAATTGGCGCAGCGCCGCTTTCGCGAAATTGCGCGTGTGTCGGGCCTCATCTTCCAGGGCTACCCCGGCGAGAAGCGCAGCAACCGGCAGCTGCAGGCCTCGTCGTCGCTGTTCTGGGAGGTGTTCCGCAAGTACGACCCCGCCAACAAGCTGCTGCTGCAGGCCGAGCAGGAGCTGCTCGCGCAGGAGCTCGAAATCGGCCGCCTGCGCGCCAGCCTTGCGCGCATGGCGACTCAACAGCTGGTGCTGAAGCCGCTCGAGCGGCCGACGCCTTTTTCGTTTCCGCTCATGGTCGAGCTGTTCCGCGAAAAGCTGTCGAACGAGAACGTGGCCGACCGCATCGCGCGCATGGTCGAGCAGCTCGAAAAAGCCGCGGGCGGCATCGTCACCGCTGGCGGAATCGAACGTGTGAAGAGCACGCTCCCGTTCGGCCAGGAAGGGCCGGGCAAGCCACCCGCGCCGCAGCGCCAGCGCAGGCCGCCCTCGCGCCGCTCGCGGCCATTGCCGCCGCTGTGAAGCGAGGAGCGAGCCGTCCGGCTCAGCCGGCGCCGTGCGCCTTGACCCAGCGCACGATGTCCGCCGCGCCCATGGCACCGGCCTGCCGTGCCACCTCGCGCCCGCCGCGAAACAGCGCCAGCGTCGGAATGCTGCGGATGTTGAAGCGCGCGCCCAGGTTGGGCACGGCCTCCGTATCGACCTTGGCCAACCGCACCCGCGGCTCCAGCTGGGCCGCGGCCTGTTCGTAGGCCGGCGCCATCTGCCGGCACGGGCCGCACCACGGTGCCCAGAAGTCCACCAGCACCGGAATTTCATTGCGTGCAATGTGGCGGTCGAAGGTCTTTTCGTCCGGCAGCGCAGTCGAATGGCCGGCGAACAGCGGGCGGTGGCAACTGCCGCAATCGGGCGCGCTGCCCAGCTGTGCCGCGCGCACGCGGTTGGTCGTGTGGCAGTGCGGACAGACGATGTGCAGCGATGGCGTTTCGGTCATACCGAAGAACTGGGGTCCGCAGGGGTGAATTGCAAGTGACGGCCGCCCATGCGCACCGGCTTTTGCGACACTTGGTGCCAGTGACTTCCCCGCAACTTTCCGCATCGGCCCTGCCGGTCCGATGGGCCGGCGAGTGGGTTCATCTGCTGCCCGAACGCGCCATCTGGTGGCCTGAGGGGCGGGTGCTGTTCATTGCCGACCTGCACATCGGCAAGGCCGCGACCTACCGCGCGCTGGGGCAGCCGGTGCCGGGCGGCACCACGCAGCAGAACCTGGCGCGGATTGACGCGCTGATCGCGGCCCATGCGCCGCAGCGCATCGTGTTTCTCGGTGACTTCATGCATGCGGCGCAGGCGCGCACGCCGCAGGTGCTGGCCGCGCTCGCCGACTGGCGGGCCACGCACGGGGCCGTCCGCATGACACTGGTGCGGGGCAACCACGATAGCCGCGCGGGCGATCCGCCTGCGGCCCTGGACATCGAGGTGGTCGACGAGCCCTATCTGCTCGGCCCCTTCGCCTGCTGCCATCATCCGCAGTCGCATGCCACGCACTTTGTGCTGGCCGGGCACCTGCATCCGGTCTGCCGGCTCTACGGGCCGGGGCGGGACAGCGTGCGGTTGCCGTGTTTCGTGAGCGACGAACAACAGGCGGTGCTGCCGGCTTTCGGCGAGTTCACGGGCGGGTGGCTGGTGGAGCGGGCGCCCGGCAGGCGCTTCTACGCGGTAGGTGGCGAAACCGTGTGGGCGCTGCCCGCACCGGATTGAGGGGGCGGCTCCTTCCCCCTCTGGGGGAAGGCTGGGATGGGGGCAGGCAGAGCGTGCCCATCGCCAGCGCCGCTTGCCCCCACCCCAACCCTCCCCCGGGAGGGGAGGGAGAAAAACAAATTCAAAGAACCACGGGCGCGTCCGGCAGCTCGTTGGTGTCCGGCTGGTCGTCCGCCAGCGGAAAGTGCTCGACCAGCAAGGCCGACATTTCTTCCAGCGCCTGCGTGAGCCCGTCCTCGAAACGCCCTTCGCGGAATGCCGCGCCCATGCGCTGCGTCATCGCAGACCATTCGGCGGCGCCGACCCGCGCGCTGATGCCGCGGTCGGCCACGATCTCTATCGCGTGCTCGGCCAACAAAAGGTAGATGAGCACGCCGTTGTTGTGCTCGGTGTCCCACACGCGCAGCTTGCCGAACATGGTGACGGCACGTTCGCGCGCCGAGGCATCCCGCCGCAGGTAAGACAAGGGCAGGCCCGCCTCGACGCAGATGCGGATCTCGCCGCTGTGGCGCCGCTCGCTGGCAGCCACGCGCGCGGCAAGGCGCTCCATGGCGGCATCGGGCAGCACACGGCGCACATCGGCCTCGTCCATCCACTGGTGGCGCCAGATGCGGCCAAGCCTGGAGAAAAGCGTTGCCATGCCTACCAATCCCCCGAGGCGCCGCCGCCTCCAAAATCGCCGCCACCGCCGGAACTGAAACCGCCGCCTCCGCCGCCGCCACTGCTCCAGCCGCCACCCCCACCGCCGCCGCTCCAGCCGCCAAAGCCGCCACCCCCACCGCCGCGGCGCCCCGGCGCGGTTGCCGCCACCGCCGAGAACAGCGACACCATCAACGCCACGAAGCCCGCGAGCACCGCAATGACGATGCTGGTCGTGATGAAGAACGCAATCACGCCGATGCCGCCGCCCATGACCACCGAGCCGAGCTTCTTGCCGACAACCGATCGCACGATGGGCGCCGCCACGAAGACGCCGACGAACAGGAAGATCGCAAGGTTCTCCCAGTCGATGCCGTCACCGGCGCTTTCGTCGCTGCCGCTGGAAGGCGCGGGCAGCGCCTCGCCGTCGACCAGCCCAATGAGCCGGGCGACCGCCGCGTTCAGCCCGCCTGCAAAGTCGTTGTTGCGAAAGCGCGGCTTCATCTCCTCATCGATGATGCGAATGGCCGCCAGGTCTGGCACCGCGCCCTCGAGCGTCTTGGCCACTTCGATGCGCATCTTGCGGTCGTTCTTGGCCACGATCACCAGGATGCCGTCGCCCACGTCCTTGCGCCCGATCTTCCAGGCGTTGCCCACGCGGTTGGCATAGCTTGCAATGTCTTCAGGCTGCGTGGTGGGCACCATCAGCACCACTATCTGCGAGCCCTTGCGCTGCTCGAAAGCGGCCAGCTTGGCCTCGAGGTCTGCGCGCTCGGGTTCGGCCAGCGTTTGCGTCTGGTCGATCACCCGCGCCGTGAGCGTGGGCACCGGCAGCAGGTCTTGCGCCCATGCACCTGCCGCAGGACCGGCCCACGCCGTGGCCGCCAGCAGAACGGCGGCCAGCACGCGGCGTATCAGGGCAACGGTCATCGATCGAGCGTCTTACTTCTTGGGTGTAGAAAAGTCGACGGTGGGGGGCGTCGAAATCTGCGCTTCGTTCTGCACCGAGAAGTTGGGCTTCGGCTCATAGCTGAAGATCTTGGCCGTGATGTTCGTCGGGAAGCTGCGCGCCAGCACGTTGTACTCCTGCACCGTCTGGATGTAGCGGTTGCGCGCCACGGTGATGCGGTTCTCGGTGCCCTCGAGCGTCACACGCAGGTCGCGGAAAGCCTGGTTGGCCTTCAGCTCCGGATAGCGCTCCGACACCACCATCAGCCGCGACAGCGCCGACGAGAGCTCGCCCTGCGCCTGCTGGAACTTGTTGAATGCCTCGGGGTTGTTCAGCGTCTCGGGCGTTACCTGGATCGACGTGGCCTTGGCGCGCGCCTCGATCACCTTGGTGAGCGTGTCCTGCTCGAAGCTGGCCTCGCCCTTCACGGTGGCCACGATGTTCGGCACGAGGTCGGCGCGCCGCTGGTACTGGTTGAGCACCTCGCTCCAGGCCGACTTGCTCGTCTCGTCGAGCGACTGGAACTGGTTGTAGCCGCATCCGCTCAGGGACAGGACCGCAGCAAGAATCAAGAGCCAGCGTTTCATCATCATTTGCATTACCTCCGCAGAAGAGCCGGAAGTTAGCATAGATGTCTCCATGGCCCTCGATCCCCTTCAAGCCCTGCAGGCTGCCAACCGTGCGGTGCCGCCTGCAACCGCCGGTGCCACCGCAACGGCCGGAACGCTGCTGATTGCCGGCGCCACCGGCGCCCTGGGCCAGGAGCTGCTGCGCCGGCTCGCGGGCGGCCACCGCTTTGCCCACGTGCGGGTGCTGTCGCGCGAACCCATGCGCGACGGCATGCGCGGGGTCGAGACCTGCCTCTGCCCCGGCCTGCCGATCGCGCAATGGGGGCTCACGTCCGCCGATACCGCGGTCATCGCCTTCGATCCGCCCCGGCTGTATCACGGCCGCGAGCGCGCCCTGTGGGTGCCGCAGCCTTCCGACCTGCCCGAACTCTCGCGCTGGCTGCGCGCCTGCGGCGTGCAGACGCTTGCCATCGTGCAGCCGCACGATCAGGGGCGTCTGCCCGAGGCGCTCAAGCGCGGCCTCGCGAGCCTCGACGAGCAGGCAGTGGTCGCCAGCGGTTTCGAGCGCGTGATCCTTCTGCGTTCGGCGCGCAAGCCGCTCAATGCCAAGCTTGCCAACCCCGCCGAAAAACTGGCCGCGTGGATGCTGTCGATCATGCGTTTCATGGTGCCGACGAGCGAGCAGCCGGTGCGCCCCTCCAAAGTGGCCGAGCTGGTCGACATGGCCCTGCGCATCGCACCCGCCGGCGTGCACGTGGCTGCGCCTGAACTGGTGTGGGAAGCATCGCAGGGCGAGATGCAGCCCGTGCTCCGGCGCTGGCTGGGCCTTGCCGACTAGCTTGCGGCGGTGCCGCGCCACTGGCGCAGCAACTCGGCCGAGTCGACCACCAGCCCCAGATGCAGCGACACCATGCTGAGCGCCGCGTTTTCCAGGTGCGCATCGGTGCCGCGCACCAGGTCGCGCAGCACGATCACACGGTAGTTGTGGTTGTTGGCGTCGAACGCGGTGTTGAGCACGCAGCAATCGGTAAACCCGCCGTTGAGCACCACCGTTTCGATGCGCTGGTTGCGCAGCAGAAAGTCGAGGTCGGTCGGGTAGAAGGCCGACAAGCGGCGCTTGCTCTCCACGCGCATGTCGCCCGGCTCCACGCGCGTGACCCACTCGGTCCAGCGCGAGCCTTCGATGGCGTGCGCATCGGCATTCGGTATGGCGCCCACGTGCAGCGGAAAGGTGCGGCGCCACGCAGCCGGAATGCCGTTGATGTCGTCGGCGCCATCGGGCCGCAGCACCGACTTGACGTGCACGATGCGCACGCCCAGCGCGCGGGCATCGTCGTGAAAACTGTCGATGGGCTCCACCACGTCGCGCGCACGCGGCGCGGGGCAGGGGCAGTCGGGGCTGTCGTCGAGATGGCCGCGGTGCATGTCGATGGAGACCACCGCGGTGGTGGCGGGATCGAGGTAGTCCGCAAACTGCGCTGCGCCGAGGTCGCGCTCTTCGCCGTACACCCAGGCCTTCATCGCCGCTCCTCCCGAACATAGGGTTGGCCGAGCGCGCCGGGCTCGTCGTCTCCGCCGCGCCGGGCCAATGCGACCCACACCATCACGCCCAGCGTCACCGCATAGGGCGTCATCATCACGAAGTACTGCGGCAGCTGCACCCCGGCCGCCGCAAGCTGGGGAATGAGCGCCTCGATGCAGCCGAACAGCAGCGCACCCACCAGCGCCTTCCACGGCGACCAGCGCGCGAAGATCACCAGCCCCACCGCAATCCAGCCGCGCCCGCCGGTCATGCCCGCGATCCACAGCTTGGTGCTGACCACCGAGATGTAGGCGCCCGCAAGGCCCACCAGCGCCGAGCCCGCGAGCACCGCAGCCAGCCGCCACAGCGTGACGCGAATGCCGGCTGCATCGGCCGCCTGCGGGTTTTCGCCCACCGCGCGCAGCCGCAGCCCGGCCGAGGTGTGCGAGAGAAACCATGCCACCCCAACGAAGATGGGCAACGTGAGCCAGACCATCGCGTTCTGCTCGAACAGGCGGCCGGCACCGGGCAAGAGCGACAGCGGCCACAGTGCCATCGAGCCGATGCCTTCGGTGGCGTGGTTGGTCCATTCGGCCAGCGAGCCGACGAGTGCCGTGAAGCCCTGGCAGAAGAACACCAGCGCCAGCCCCGCAATCACCTGGTTCACGCGTAGCCAGATCACCATCACTGCGAACAGCAACGACACCGCGCTGGCCGCAAGCATGGCAAGCACCAGTGACACGCCCGGTTGCCCCAGGGCGATTTGCGCACCGATGCCCGCGAGCGCGCCCACCAGCATCAGCCCTTCGGCGCCCAGCGAGAGCACGCCCGCGCGCTCGCTGATGATCAGGCCCAACGCGGCGAGTGCATACGGCACCGCGAAGTCGGGCGTGCTCGCGAGCCAGTTGAGGACGATGCTTCCGCTCATTGCGCTTGCTCCCCACCCACGCGCCGCAGCCGGTGGCGAATGAAGAAATCGCTCGACGCCACGCACACCACGATGATGGCCTGGATGAGTTGCACCATCGAGAACGGCACCTGGTAGAACACCTGCAGGCTGCGGCCGGTGACGAACAGTGCCGCCACCAGCAGCGCCACCACGGTGGCCGCCAGCGGGTTGTTGCGCGCGAGAAAGGCGATGAGGATGCCCGAGAAGCCGTAGCCCTGGTAGAAGGCCTGCGTGAGCCGCCCCTCCTGCCCCGAGGCCACCGCAAACCCTGCGAGGCCGGCCATTGCGCCGGACAGCAGCACGGCGCCGTAGATGGTGCGGCGCACCGGCACGCCGTTGGCATGCGCCACGCGCGGATTGGCATCGACGAAGCGCAGGTACAGCCCGGCCCGGCTCACACCCACCAGCCACCATGCCAGGAGCGCCACCACCGCCGCGAGCAAGATGGCGCTGCTCACGCCGGCGCCCAGTTCGGGCAGCCGCTCGAAGGCGCGGAACTGCGGCGAATAGGGAAAGTTGTCCTTCGGGTCCTTCCAGCTGCCGTACACCAGGTGCAGCAAAAAGTTGGCCGCCATATAGTTGAGCATCAGCGTGGAGATGATCTCGTTCACGCCGAGCCTGATCTTCAGCCACGCCGGCCCCAGCACCCAGAGCAGCCCGCAGCCGATGGCGGCCGCAAACATCAGCGGCAGCCGCAGCGGCTCGGGGCCGACCTGCCACATCGAGACGGCCGTGGCACCGATGGCGCCCCACATCATCTGGCCCTCGAGCCCCAGGTTCCAGAAGCGTGCGCGAAACGCGAGCGAGCCCGCCAGGCCGACAAGGATCATCGGCGCAGCCTGGAACAGCACGGCGCGAAAGTTCTGGCCGTCGAAGAAAGTCTGCATCACGAACTCGTTGGCGAGCTCGTCCGCGGGGACGCCGGCGGCCACAAGAATGGCGGCGGAAATTGCCAGGCCGGCCAGCAGCGCCGCCGCGAGAATCAGCGCCTGCCGCCGCCACCCCATGTGCTGGCGGATCTCCAGCGCATAGCGGCGGCGCGCCAGCGGCTGGCGCCGTGCCCGTTGCGCGGCATCCCGATCGGTCTGCGCGGGCTGCGCGATGGCCGCGAGCGTGGCGTCAACCATGGTCCACCATCGCCTGTCCAATCGCTTGCCGGTCGGCGGGTTGCGTGAACTCGCCGGCAATGCGTCCGCGTGTCATCACGCCCACACGGTCGGCCAGCTGCAGCACTTCATCGAGGTCTTCGCTGATCAGCAGCACCGCGGCGCCGCCGTCGCGCGCCGCGCGCAGGCGCGCATGCACTTCGGCGCTCGCGCGCACGTCGAGCCCGCGGCTCGGGCTGTGCGCGAGCACCAGCGAAGGCGACTTGCCGAACTCCCGCGCGAGCACCAGCTTCTGTGCGTTGCCGCCGGAGAGCAGCGCGGCCTTCTGCGCCACCGAGCGCACCCCCAGCACATCGAAGGTGCGAACCGCCTCTTGCGTATCGGCCTGGATGCGGCCGCGCCGCAGATGCCACGCCGGGCCGTAGCGGCCGGTGTGCACGCGGCCTATGGCGTAGTTCTCGGCCACCGAGAGGCCGCCGGCCAGCGCAAGGCCGTAGCGGTCGGCCGGAATCGCGGCAATGCCCACGTTGCGGCGCGCTGGTGCACTCATGGCCTTGAGGTCGCCATGGCCGCTGAGGTGGATCTCGCCTTCGAGCGCACCGCCCGGATCGGGCAGGCCCATGATGGCCCCGGCCAGCTCGCCCTGCCCGTTGCCGCCGACACCGGCCAGTCCGTAGATTTCGCCCGCATGCAGTTCGAGGTCGACGCCGTCGAGCACGCGACGGCCTTCCGGCGACGGGGCAGAGCGCAGGCCGCGCACCGCGAGCCGCACAGCGCCGCGCGGCGACTTTGCCGCCTGGAAGCCCTGCATGGCAATCGATTCGCCCACGGTGAGCTTCACCAGCTCGGCCACCGATGCGGTGTCGGGCGCCAGCGTGGCCACCGTGCGGCCGCCGCGCATCACCGTCACGCGGTCGGCATACGTTTTTACGTCGGCCATCTTGTGCGTGACCAGCACCACCGCGGAGCCGCTGCGCGCAAGGCCGCGCACGGTCTGCAGAAGGCGCGCAGCCTCCTGGTCGGTGAGTACCGCAGTGGGCTCGTCGAGTATCAGGATGCGTGCGCCCGCGAGCAGCACCTTGAGAATCTCGACGCGCTGCTGCTCGGCAATCGAGAGCGAATCGACGCGCCTCGCGGGGTCGATGTCGAAGCCCAGCTCCGAGGCCTTGTTGCGGATGCTGCGCGTGATCTCGCGAAGACGCTCCCCGTGGCTCTGAAACTCGGGCGCGGGCGGTGCGGTGAGCAGAATGTTCTCTGCCACGGTGAACGGCCGCACCAGCTTGAAGTGCTGGTGAACCATGCCGATGCGTTGCCTTGCCGCGTCGGCCGGGCCGGCAAAGCGCACCACGTTGTCGTCGACCAGCAGCTGGCCGGCTTCAGGTGCATAGAGCCCGGCCGCAATGTTCATCAGCGACGACTTGCCCGCGCCGTTCTCGCCCAGCAGCGCATGCACCTCACCCCAGCGCGCGGCAAAGCTCGCGTCGGTCAGCGCCGCAAAGCCGTCGAAGCTCTTGCGGATGCCGGTGAGTTCGAGCGCGTTGGGCATGCCGGGTCGCCTTGCTTTTCTCTTCTGCTTTACTTCTGCGTGACCACGCCCTTGACGAACCAGTCCATCTTCCACAGATCGGCATCCGACAGCACCGCGCCCTTGGCCACGCGCTCCTTGCCCTCGCGGTCGGCAAGCGGGCCGGCGTAAACGTGCTTGCCCTTCATGATGGCGTCGCGCTCGGCGGTAATGGCCGCGGCCTTGTCCTTGGGCACCGCGGGGCCGAAGCCCGCGATGTCGGTGCCGCCGTCCTTCATCTCGATGAAGGCGCCGTACTGGCCGGGCTTCCAGTTGCCGGCCATGATCTTCTTGAGCTCGGGCGTCAGAAAGCGGTCCCACACCCACACCGACGAGCACAGCGTGGCCTTGGGTGCGAACTGGCGCAGGTCGCGGTGGTGGCCGGTGCCGTACACGCCGCGCTCCTGCGCCACGATCTGCGGCGTGGGCGAGTCGACGTGCTGGCCGATCACGTCGGCGCCCTGGTCGATCAGTGCGGCCGCGGCGGCGCGTTCTTTCACGGGGTCGTTCCACGCGCCGGTGTAGATGACGTTGACGGTGGCGTTGGGGTTCATCTTCTGCGCACCGAGCGCGAAGGCGTTGATGGTCCAGTTCACCACGCCGAACGGGTTGGCCGCAACGAAGCCGAGCTTGCCGGTCTTGGAGGCCGCGCCCGCGGCCATGCCGCAGAGATACTGGCTCTCGTAGGTGCGGCCGTAGAAGGATTCGAGGTTGCTGCCGTTGGTGGTGCCCGAGCCGTTGAGAAAAGCCACGCCCGGGTACTTGGCGGCCAGGTCCTTGAAGCTGTCGGAGTAGCCGAAGGCGGTGCCGATCACGATGTTGGCGCCGCGCTGAATGAACTTCTCGGCCGCCGGCTTGATGGCCGATGCGTCTTCGGGAACGTTCTCCACAAACTGGATCTTCTGGCCGATTTCCTTCTCGATCTTCACGCGCGCTTCGTCGAAGGCCTGCGTCCAGCCGCCGTCGTTCTTCGGGCCGAAGTAGAGCATCGCGATCTTGGGCTTGTCCTTGAGCGTAAAGCCGTCGGCGGCTGCCGCCGGCAGCGAGACGAATGCGCCGCCGGCTGCAAGCGCCAGGGCAAGGCCGGAGGTGAAGCCGAGGGTGGGAGTGCGCAGCATGGAGCGACCTTTCGTGAGAAGCAAGTCAAGGAAGAAGCGTTGAAGACGGAGGTGCTACGCGCGTCACATCATGAAGTTGATGCGAAACACATTGCCCTCGGGATCGAGCAGCACCGACTGGTACCAGTTGTAGTAGGTGACGTAAGGCGGCTTCACCAGCGTGGCACCGGCCTCGAGCGCGACGGGCACCATGCGGTCCACGTCGTCCTTGCTGTCGACGTCGATGTTCAGCAAGAACTTGACGCCGCGCGTGTCGGAAAACTCGGCCAGGTGCAATAGTTCATAGGCATCGAGCGCGTTGAAGCCGAGGCTCGACTTGCCGGTGTCGAGCCCGCGAAAAATCGGCGAGCGAATGGCTTCGATCTCGGGGAATCCGAACACGCGCTGGTAGAAGCCGCTGAGCGCGACCACGTCCTTGGCGAAGACGTTGACGTAGGAGAGATGGGGCATGTCAGTTGCTCAATTGCTTTTTGTTCTTGGGCGCTTTTGTTCTTGGCGCTGTTGTTCGGGGCTTGTGCAAAGGCCACCGGGTACTCCCCTCCGCGAATGTCCCCCGGGGCTGCGCCCCTCC
>NZ_JBBCBW010000031.1:0-56349 GCF_037204085.1 Variovorax sp. CCNWLW235
CGCCGAGGAGCGGAGGGTTTCGCGGATCAGGGCTCGCAGCTGTCTGAGCGAAGCGAGTTCTGCGAGACCCCGCGAAAAACGAGCACCGCAGGTTGCCCGCAGCGCAGCGCAGGGTCGCAGACAGTGGGGTCGCCTTTCTTTTGCCTACGTTTCTTTGGCGAAGCAAAAGAAAGTGAGTCCGCCGCCGGGCGGAATCCCGGCCTCGGGAAATCTACTGCCCCGAAGGCACCAAAAGAACCCGCTCCACAGTCTCCCTCTCCACAGCCCCCCGGCTATAAACAAGCGGAACGTACTTCCCCTCAAGCCAAAGCGGCGCAAGGTCCCGATAGTTCGGACTCTCCGGATTCCCCGATTGCCCCGGCGTATTGATCACCCGCGAGGCGTCCCAGTTGCCCACGTCCAGCACCATCCGGAACGAAGCCCCTGAAGTCAGCCTGTAGTCGCTGGCACGGTAGCTCGCAGCCATCGGCGTGAAGGCAGAGCCAGACATCGGCCAGTCGCCGACCTCCAGCTTCTTGCGCCTGGCCGCATCGACCACACCGCCCAGCGGATGCCGGAATTCCGCGCGATGCAGCGCACCCCACTTCCAGCCAGTCATGTCAGGCCCGAGCTTGGCGGTGAGCTCCTGCATCGCAGGCGGCAAGGTCTGCAGCAGCAAGGCGTTGCGCTGCGCATCGCTGACCCAGCCGGACGGGTTTTCGAGCAACAGCACCATGCGCGTGTTGTCGCCGGGCGCGGCGAGCGATGAGGCAGCATCTCCGGCCCCGGCCTTGAGCACGGCTGCACGCAGGGTCTTGCTGCTCCAAACCTCGTACAACGCAGCGGCAGCGCTGTCGCGGTGCATGGTGCCGTCCCAACCCTGCAGCAGGCGCAGGCCGGCCGCAGTCTGCGCATCGTCGCTGCGCAAGCCGGCCAGGAGCTTCAGCAGCCGCTGCGCGGGCGTCGCAACGATGTCGTTCTGCATGCGTTCCGAGTCCTCGATGGTGAAGCGCGAACCCGCGGCCGCCTTCGCGGCGAACAGCTCCTTGAGACGGCGCGCACGGGCGGCGTCGCTCCACTCGTAGCCGATGCCTTTCTTCGCAGCCGGATGATCGGGCGGAATGTTGTTTTCGTTTGCGGTCACCACGTAGCCGCGCGCGGGGTTGAATTCCGAAGGCAGTTCGTCGCCATTGCGAAAGCCCGACCACTCGTAGCGGCCGTCGCCAGGCACGGGCATCAGCCCATCCCAGTTGGGCCGGATGGGTGTCAGGCCGCCCGGCATCCAGCCGACGTTGCCATTGCGGTCGGCATAGACCTGGTTCTCGCCGGGTGCGCCCCAGCGGTTCATTGCGGCGCGGAACTGGTCCCAGTTCTGCGCGCGCATGTAGTCCATGGACCCGAAGTACGGCGCCATGCCGGGTTCGAGCCACGCGGCCCGCAGCGCGAAGGCACGCTGCTTGCCGGGCTCGGACAGCAGCACCGGGCCGTGGCGCGTGAAGGTGTTGACCACCTCGCGCGGCGCGCTCTCGCCACGCACCGCAATGCGCTCGGTCACGCTCGTCATCGGCTCCCAGCGGCCCTGGTAGCGGTACTCGTTCGGGTTCTGCGGGTTCAGCTGGTACACGTACAGGTCTTCCTGGTCCATGTAGAAGCGGGTGAGCCCGAATGCGATGGTGCCGTTGTGGCCGATGGAAAGGCCAGGCAAAAAAGGCTCGCCCGCGCCGATGGCGTCCATGCCCGGGGCGCTCAGATGCGTCATGTAGCGCAGGCTCGGCGCGCCATGGGCGCGGTGCGGGTCGTTGGCGAGGATGGGCCTTCCGGTGGATGTGAGCCTTGGCGCGATGACCCAGTTGTTGCTGCCATAAGCGGCTGTCGGGTCGCCTTGCATGGCCTGTTGCTCGTCTTCTTCATCGGCCCTTGCAGCGACCGAAGCCGGCGCCGCACCCGCCAGCCGCGTGTTCTCCTTGGTGAAGCGCGGCGACTCGGTGGCACGCAGGTAGGCAGCGCGCAACTCGGCCGCTGGAATGGTGCAGGGATCGAAGCCAGGCGGCACCTGCGGCGTGACCGGCGGATCGAGTTCGCGGCGCAGCCAATCGGCCTTGACGCCTTCACTGCCGGCGCAGAAGGCGCGGGCGCGGTCGATCTCCGACGTGAAGTTGAGCGTGAGGCCGTGGTGCCGGATGCGCACCACGTCTTCGGGTGACCACACCGCCGGCTGGTAGCCCAGCAATGCAAATTCGGTCGGCAGCAGCGCGGGCTGCGCGCGCACCTGGGCAACGTAGGCGTTGACGCCGGCGGTAAAGGCCTCGGCCACGCGCTTGGCATCGGAGCCATAGGCCAGCCACTCGCGGTACATGTCGCCGCGATAGAGCACGGCGCGCGCGGCACGGTCGCTCTCGACCCATGCGGGGCCGAAGTCCTTGGCCATTTCGCCGAGGCCGCGCTTGCGCCAGAGGTCCATTTGCCAGAGCCGGTCGCGCGCGGCAATGAAGCCCTGCGCAACGAAGGCGTCGTACAGCGTGCCGGCATACAAGTGCGGCACGCCCCAGCGGTCGACCAGCACCTCGGCCGGCTTCTCGAGGCCAGGCACGGCGAAGGACGACGGCGCGCGCGGTGACGTCTGCACACCCGGAGGCGCCGATGCGCAGCCCGCGAGCGCGAGGGCCGCGAACGCCGCGGCGCCGATGGAATGCCTTTGACCTAACGAGCGCCGCAACACGGGGCGCAGGTTTCTTGTTCTCATGCGTCTTGTCTCCTGCCGGGTGGATTTTGGGCAGCGCACAGTATCCCGATTTGCATATCCGCTGGGTACTGCGAGGGATGACTTGTAGACTTCCTCCTACATGCAGCAAACACCCTCTTCCATCTCATGCGGCGGCTGGCTCGGCTCTGCCATACGCCGCATCGAAGCCGACTACCAGCGCAGCGCCGACACGCACCTGATCCCGCTGCCGCTGCCTTCGCTTGCCGCGGCCGGCATCGACCTGTACCTGAAGGACGAGTCGACCCACCCGACCGGCAGCCTCAAGCACAGGCTCGCACGTTCGCTCTTTCTCTATGCGCTGTGCAACGGATGGGTACGCGAAGGCACGACCATCGTCGAGGCATCGAGCGGCTCCACCGCCGTGAGCGAAGCCTACTTCGCGCGGCTGCTCGGCCTGCCCTTCATTGCAGTGATGCCGCGCAGCACCTCGCCCGAGAAGGTGGCGCAGATCGCCTTCTACGGCGCGCGTTGCCACTTCGTCGACCATGCGGCGCAGGTCTATGAAGAGGCGCGCGCACTCGCCGAGCAGACCGGCGGGCACTACATGGACCAGTTCACGTATGCCGAGCGTGCGACCGACTGGCGCGGCAACAACAACATCGCCGAGAGCATGTTCCAGCAGATGGCGCGCGAGCGGCATCCGGTGCCGGCGTGGATCGTGGTGGGCGCGGGCACGGGCGGCACCAGCGCCACCATCGGGCGCTACGTGCGCTACCGCTGCCACGACACGCAGGTGTGCGTGCCAGACCCCGAAGGCTCGGTGTTCTCGGCCTATCACCGCACGGGCGATGCAACGCTGACTGCGGCGGGCTCGCGCATCGAAGGCATCGGCCGACCACGGGTGGAGCCGAGCTTCGTCCGCACGCTGGTCGACCGCATGATCGAAGTGCCCAACCTCGACTCGGTGGCCGCCATGCATGCGCTCTCTGCACTGCTGGGGCGAAAGGTCGGCCCATCGACCGGCACCAACTTTGTCGGCATGCTGGCCATAGCCCGCGAGATGCGTGCGGCCGGCCAGCAAGGCTCCATTCTTTCGCTGCTGTGCGATGCGGGCGAGCGCTACCTGCCGAGCTATCACGACGCGGCGTGGGTGCAGAGCGCCTTCGGCGACGTGGGGCCAGCACAGCAGCGCATCGACGCGCTGGTTGCGCAGTGATGCCTGCGCCGGCCTTCTGCAAGCTCTCGCGCCGCAGCCTGCTGCTTGCGGCGCTGGCCGCAGCGCCCGCAAGCTGGGCGCTGCCCGAGCGCACCCTGCAGTTTCCTCGCGACTTCGGCAGCCACCCCGACCTGCGCACCGAATGGTGGTACATCACGGGCCATGCAAGAACTTCGGTGGGACGCGAGTTCGGTTTTCAGGTGACGTTCTTTCGCTCGCGCGTCGATGCCGCGCAAGGCATGCGCTCGGCGTTCGCGGCCAAGAACCTCGTGTTCGCGCATGCCGCGGTTACCGACCTTGAAGGCCGCGTGCTGCTGCATGACCAGCGCATTGCGCGCGCGGGCTTCGGCGTTGCGTCGGCCAGCGAAGCCGACACCGACGTGCGCCTGCGCGACTGGTCGCTCGTGCGCTCGAACGGCGGCTATGCGGCGCGCGTGCCGGCCGGCGAATTCACGCTCGACCTGCGCTTCACGCCCACGCAGCCGGTGCTGCTGCAAGGCAAGAGCGGGCTCTCGCGCAAGGGCCCCGAAGAAGCACAGGCAAGCTACTACTACAGCGAGCCGCAGCTCAAGACGCAGGGCCGGCTCACGCTCAAAGGCCAGGCCTTCGATGTCGACGGGACGGCCTGGCTCGACCACGAATGGAGCGAGGCGCTGATGCATCCCGAGGCCGTGGGCTGGGACTGGATCGGCATGAACCTGGACGACGGCAGCGCCCTCACGGCCTTTCGCCTGCGCCGCCGCGACGGCAGTGCGCTATGGGCCGGCGGTTCGTTTCGCTCGCGCGACGGTGCGCTGCGTGTTTTCAGCAACGACGAGGTACGGTTCGATGGCACGAACGCGTGGACCAGTCCGCGCACGCAGGCCAGGTACCCGACCCAGTGGCGCGTGCAGACCCCGTCGGGAAGCTTCGAGGTGCGCGCGCTGCTCGACGACCAGGAGCTCGACAGCCGCGGCTCCACCGGCGGGGTGTACTGGGAAGGCGTGAGCGACCTGCTCGATGCGCAAGGCCGCCGCGTTGGGCGGGGGTACCTGGAGATGACCGGCTACGCCGCACCGCTGCGGCTCTGAGATCGCCCAGCGCGCGTCTGTCATCAAGCCGTCATGCCGAGGCCCTGAACTCGGCCTCCGACACCGCACGATTGAACGTGCGCCAAGGCTTGAATGAACAGAAGACTCCGGCTCATCGCGCTGCTGATGGTTGTAGCGGCTGCCGTGGGCGCCGCGTGGGTGTTTGCGGCCATGCGGCCCGCATCGCCGGCAACCAACGCACTGCTTGAAATCCGCTGGCACGGCAACGGCATCGTCCTCCAGGGCGCGGTGAGGGACGCGGCCACGCAGCAAGTGCTGGTGGAAGGCGCGACCGCACGGCTCGGCGGAGAAGCCAACCAGGTGGTGGACTGGCTCGACATCGCGCCCGCGGCGCTGCCCGTGGCCGATGCCGCGTCGCTCGCCAGCCTCATCCGCCTTGGACAAGAGGGCTGGCACCTGCAGCGGCACGCGACAGAGGCATGGCTCGCCGTGCAATCGCCGGATGACGATCGCACCACGCAGGCCAGGCAGCTGCTGCAACGCGCCTTCGGCCCCGGCGTAACCATCCGCGTCATCCCCCTGTCCTGAGCACGCGATGTGCGACGCGATGCGCCAGCGGTCATGGCGACGTCATCTGCCTTGTCCAGCATGCGCTGCATTCCATCAAAAGAGGAGAGGCTCATGCCTGCATCGCTGAAACATCTCGCCATGGCGGGGGTTGTCCTGGCCACGTTGTCCGCCTGCGGCGGAAGCAACGATTCGAACGGCTTCATTCCGTTTCTCCCGCCGCCGGCACCGGCGCCCGCTCCTCCGGCGCCGCCGCCTGCTCCGGCAACGCCAGGCAGCGTGGACGTGAAGCTCATCGCCTTCAACGACCTGCACGGCAATCTCGAGCCGCCCAGGCTTTCCATCACCGCGCCGGCCAACGGCGGCGGCACGGTGCCGGTGCCGGCGGGCGGCGCCGCGTACATGGCTTCGGCCATTGCGTCGCTCAAGGCAAAGAACGAGAACAACGCGGTGGTCTCCGCCGGCGACATGATCGGCGCCTCGCCGCTGGTGTCGGCGCTGTTCCTCGACGAACCGACCATCGAAGCCGTCAACGCAATGAAGATCGACTTCAACGCGGTCGGCAATCATGAGTTCGACAAAGGCCAGACCGAACTCCTGCGCATGAAGAACGGCGGCTGCGCCAAGAACACGCCGCTGGAGCCGTGCCGGGTCAACAAGGCCTTTCCGGGCGCCAACTTCGGGTTCCTGGCCGCCAACACCGTAAAGAACGACGGCAACACGCTCTTCCCCGCCACGGGCATGAAGACCTTCACCAAGGACGGCGCCACGGTGAAGGTAGCGTTCATCGGCATGACGCTCAAGGGCACGCCGAGCATCGTGACGCCGGCCGGCGTTGCGGGCCTGAGCTTCAAGGACGAGGCGGACACCGCCAACGCGCTGATTCCGCAGCTGAAAGCCGAGGGCGCCGACGCCATCGTCGTCGTGGTGCACGAAGGCGCCACGACCACCGTCGGCTACAACGACAAGAGCTGCGCGGGGCTGAGCGGCGACATCCTGCCGATTCTCAACAAGCTCGATGCGGCCGTGGACGTGGTGATCTCGGGCCACACCCACCGCTCGTACATCTGCGACTACAGCAAGACCAATCCGGCCAAGCCCTTCCTGCTGACGAGCGCCGGCCAGTACGGCACCTTGCTGACCGACATCAACCTGACGATCGACACGCGCACGCGCAAAGTCACGGCCAAGTCGGCCGACAACGTGATCGTGCAGGGCGAAGCCTACACCAGCGGTGCCAACACGGTGGCCGTGACCGACCAGTACCCGGTGTTCGGCAAGAACCAGGAAGTGGCCGCGCTCATCAGCCAGTACCTTTCCGTTGCAGCGCCGCTGGTGCAGCGGGTGGTGGGCACCCTCTCGGGCCCGGCCACGCGCACGCAGACGGCATCGCGCGAAAGCGTGCTGGGTAACCTGATTGCCGACGCACAGCTCGATGCCACCAGCCCCAGCAACAAGGGCGGCGCGCAAATCGCCTTCATGAACCCGGGCGGCGTGCGGGCCGACCTCGTGCCGGCCAACGACGGCAGCGTGACATATGGCCAGCTCTTCAGCGTGCAGCCCTTCGGCAACAGCCTGGTGGTGAAGACGATGACGGGCGCGCAGATCAAGGCGCTGCTCGAGCAGCAGTTCAACAGCGGCACCAACACGGTCGCATCGCCGAGGGTGCTGCTGCCTTCGCGCAGCCTGAGCTACAGCTACAGCCTCTCGGCACCCGCGGGCTCGCGCATCAGCAACATGGCGCTCAACGGCACCGCAATGACGGACGGCGCGAGCTACCGCGTGACGATGAACAGCTTTCTGGCGACCGGCGGGGACAACTTCACGGTGTTCAACCAGGGCACGGACACGCTGGGCGGCGACCAGGACGTGGACGCGCTGGAGGCCTACATCAAGGCGAACAGCCCGCTGGTGCCGCCCACTGCCAACCGCATCACTGTGCTGCCTTGAGCGGGCTTCCTGCCCCAGGAACAAAAAAGGCGGACACAGGGTCCGCCTTTTTTCATTTCATCGCGCCTTGCCTTTTCGGCGGTCGATGAAGGCGATGACCTCGCCCATGATGCCCTTGCGGAACGCCAGCACGCAGATCACGAAGATCAGACCTGTGACCATGGTCACCGATTCGCCGAGCGTGTTGAACCAGTCGACGCCCGTGAGGCGCGCCATGAAGGTGCCGAAGTCGCCGACCTTGTTCTCCAGCAGCACCACCACGGCCGAACCCACCAGCGGGCCCGAGAGCGTGCCGAGGCCGCCCACCAGCGTCATCAGGATCACGTGGCCCGACGCGGTCCAGTGCACGTCGCTGAGCGAAGCGAAGCCGAGCACCAGCGTTTTCAGCGAACCGGCCAGGCCCGACAGCGCGGCCGAGATCACGAAGGCCAGCAGCTTGAAGCGGTTGACGTCGTAGCCGAGCGAAATGGCGCGCGGCTCGTTTTCCTTGATGCCCTTGAGCACCTGCCCGAAAGGCGAGTGCACAGTGCGCGCAATGAGCAGGAAGGCCGCGACCACGATGACCAGCGCGACGTAGTACATCGTCAGGTCGTCGCGCAGATCGACAAGGCCGAAGAGCTTGCCGCGCGGCACGCTCTGCAGGCCGTCTTCGCCGCCGGTGAACTTGGCCTGCAGCGCGACGAAATACATCATCTGCGCCAGCGCCAGCGTGATCATCGAGAAGTAGATGCCCTGGCGGCGAATGGCCAGCCAGCCGAACACCAGGCCCAGCAGCGCACCGGCGAGCGTGCCCAGGATCAAGCCCAGCTCGGGCGTGAGATGCCAGACCTTGAGCGCCTGGCCCGTAAGGTAAGCCGAGCCGCCCAGAAATGCGGCATGGCCGAAAGACAGCATGCCGGTGTAGCCCAGCAGCAGGTTGAAGGCGCAGGCGAACAGTGCGAAGCACAGCACCTTCATCACGAACACGGGGTAGAAGCCGATGAAAGGTGCGGCAATGAGCGCCAGCAGCAGCACCCCGTAGACGACGAGCGATATTTTCTTCATGGACTTTTACTTCTCGCTGCCGAAGAGGCCGGCCGGACGAATCAGCAGCACCACGACCATGATCACGAACACCACGGTGGCCGAGGCCTCCGGATAGAACACCTTGGTCAGCCCCTCGATGACGCCGAGCCCCAGGCCCGTGAGGATGGCCCCCATGATCGAGCCCATGCCGCCAATGACGACCACCGCGAACACGATGATGATGAGGTTCTGCCCCATGAGCGGCGAGATCTGGATCACCGGCGCGGCAAGCACGCCCGCGAATGCGGCCAGCGCCACGCCGAAGCCGTAGGTCAGCGTCACCATCAGCGGCACGTTGACGCCGAAGGCCTCGACCAGCCGCGGGTTCTCGGTGCCCGCGCGCAGGTAGGCGCCGAGCCGCGTCTTCTCGATGGCATACCAGGTGGCAAAGCACACCACCAGAGACGCCACCACCACCCAGGCGCGGTAGTTGGGCAGGAACATGAAGCCCAGGTTGGTGCCGCCGCTCAATGCCTCCGGAGTGTTGTAGGCCAGGCCCGAGACGCCGTACACCGAGCGGAAACCGCCTTCGATCAGCAGCGTGAGACCCAGCGTGAGCAACAGGCCGTACAGGTGGTCGAGCTTGTAGATCCAGCGCAGCAGCAGCCGCTCGATCAGCACGCCGAACAGGCCGACGATGAGCGGCGCCACCGCCAGCATGACCCAGTAGTTGACGTTGAAGTAATTCATCGCCATCCACGACAGTACCGCCCCCATCATGAACAGCGCGCCATGCGCGAAGTTGATGACGTTGAGCAGCCCGAAGATCACCGCCAGCCCCAGGCTCAGGATCGCGTAGAACGACCCGTTGACCAGCCCCAACAGGAGCTGGCTCAACAGGGCAGGCATAGAGATGTTCATCGTGGAGACAGGTTCAGAAACAGGTTCAGAA
Organism: Variovorax sp. CCNWLW235; assembly: GCF_037204085.1. NCBI lineage: Bacteria > Pseudomonadati > Pseudomonadota > Betaproteobacteria > Burkholderiales > Comamonadaceae > Variovorax > Variovorax sp. CCNWLW235. Next base: position 9,405 of record NZ_JBBCBW010000031.1, read on the forward strand.
AGGCGTCAAAAGACCGGGTCGCGGGCAGCAATTACTTCCAGAGGGCGCAGGTGCTTTCTTCCTTGGTCGTGTAGACCTGGTCGCCCGGCACCTTCTTGACGATCTTCAGCAGGTCCCACGGGCCCTTCGATTCCGAAGGCTTCTTGACCTCGGCCAGCAGCATGTCGTGCACCATGCGGCCGTCGGGGCGGATCACGCCCTTGGCGTAGAAGTCGTTGATCGGCGTCTTCTTGAGATGCGCCATCACCTTGTCGGCATCTGTGCTCTTCACGGCTTCGACGGCCTTGAGGTAGGCCATGGTGGCCGAGTAGTCGGCCGCCTGGATGTCGGTCGGCTTGTTCTTGGTCTTGGCTTCGTAGCGGGCGGCCCACTTGCGCGACTCGTCGTCGGCGTCCCAGTACCAGCTGGTGGTGTGCAGCAGGCCTTGCGTGGCCGGCAGGCCCAGGCTCTTCACGTCGGTGAGGAACACCAGCAGGCCCGCGACCTTCATCGACTTGTCGATGCCGAATTCCTTCGATGCCTTCATCGAGTTGATGAAGTCGCCGCCGGCGTTGGCCAGGCCGAGCACCTGGGCCTTGGAGTTCTGCGCCTGCAGCAGGAAGGACGAGAAGTCCGACGCGTTGAGCGGCGCACGCACCGTGCCCACCACCGAGCCGCCCTTGGCCTTGACGACCTTGGCGGTGTCTGCCTCGAGTGCATGGCCGAAGGCGTAGTCGGCCGTCAGGAAGAACCAGCTCTTGCCGCCCGTGTCGACCACGGCGCCGCCGGTGCTCTTGGCAAGCGCGACGGTGTCGTAGGCATAGTGCACGGTGTAGGGGCTGCACTGCGCGTTGGTCAGCGCCGAAGTGGCTGCGCCGTTGGTGAAGAACACGCGCTTCTTTTCTTGCGCCACCTTGGCGGTGGCCAGCGCCACGCCCGAATTGGTGCCGGCGAAGATCATCGTGGCACCAGCCGTGTCGATCCACTCGCGGGCCTTGGAGGCGGCGATGTCGGGCTTGTTCTGGTGGTCGACGCTCAGCACTTCAACCGGCTGGCCGAGCACCTTGCCGCCCATGTCGTCAATGGCCATCTGGATGGCGGTGGCGCCCCCCTTGCCTTCCAGGTCGGCATACAGGCCCGAGAGGTCGCTGATGTAGCCGATGACGACCTTCTCTTGCGCTTGCACGGCATGGCTTGCAAGACCCGCGGCGCCGAGCATGAGTGCAATGATTTTGAGCTTGGTTTGCATGGTGTCTCCTGGATGATTTGAGAGAGTCAACGGAAAAACGATTGGCGAGTGCTCGGCTACACGCCCAGCAGTTCGCTGAGCACGGGCATCTTGGCGTCGAGCTCCTTGGCGCCGAAAGCCTCGACCATGCGGCCGTGCTCCATTACGTAGAAGCGGTCGGCCAGCGGCGCGGCAAAACGGAAGTTCTGCTCCACCATCACGATCGTGTAGCCCTTGCCGCGCAGGGTGTGGATCATTCGCGCGAGGGCCTGCACGATCACAGGCGCCAGGCCTTCGGAAATCTCGTCGAGCAGCAGCAGCTTGGCGCCGGTGCGCAGGATGCGCGCCACAGCCAGCATCTGCTGCTCGCCGCCCGAAAGCCGCGTGCCCGGGCTGTTGCGGCGCTCGGCCAGGTTGGGAAACATCTCGTAGATTTCGGCCACAGACATGCCCTGCCCCGCGCCTTTGAGCGCAGGCGGCAGAAGCAGGTTTTCCTCGGCCGAAAGACTCGCGAAGATGCCCCGCTCTTCGGGGCAATAGCCAATGCCCAGGTGCGCAATGCGGTGCGTGGCCATGCCGATGGTCTGCACGCCGTTCACCTCGATGCTGCCCTTGCGCGAGCCGGTCAGGCCCATGATGGCGCGCAGCGTGCTGGTGCGCCCTGCACCGTTGCGGCCGAGCAGCGTGACCACCTCGCCGGGCTGCACCACCATGTTGACGCCGTGCAGCACGTGCGATTCGCCGTACCAGGCGTGGAGGTCCTTGATTTCAAGCGCGGCGGTCATGTCAATGCGCCCCTTGCAGCTGTCCTTCGGTGGTGCCCATGTAGGCCTCCATCACCTGCGGATTCTTCGAGACTTCAGCGTACGGGCCTTCGGCCAGCACGGCGCCGCGCTGGAGCACGGTGATGGTGTCCGCAATGGTCGAGACCACGCTCATGTTGTGCTCGACCATGAGGATGGTGCGGCCGGCCGACACGCGCTTGATGAGTTCGGCCACGCGGTGCACGTCTTCATGGCCCATGCCCTGCGTGGGCTCGTCGAGCAGCATCAGCTCGGGGTCCATGGCCAGCGTGGTGGCAATTTCGAGCGCACGCTTGTGACCGTAGGGCAAGTTCACGGTCAGTTCGTCCGCCTGGTCCGCGAGGCCGACTTCGGCCAGCAGTTCGCGAGCGCGCGCATCGAGCGGCGTGAGCGTCTTTTCGCTCTTCCAGAAATGGTACGAAGTGCCGAGCGCGCGCTGCAGGCCCAGGCGCACGTTTTCCAGCAGCGTGAGGTGCGGAAACACCGCCGAGATCTGGAACGAGCGGATGATGCCGCGCCGGGCGATTTGCGCGGGCTGCTCGCCCGTGATGTCTTGCCCGTTGAAAAGAATCGTGCCGCTGGTCGGCTCGAGAAACTTGGTGAGCAGGTTGAAGCAGGTGGTCTTGCCGGCACCGTTGGGACCGATGAGCGCATGGATGGAGCCGCGCACCACCGACAGGTTGACCTTGCTGACCGCGGTGAACCCTTTGAATTCCTTGGTGAGCTGGCGTGTTTCGAGGATGACGTCGCTCATCTCGCGAAGTCGCCCGGGTTCAGGAAAGATATGTCGGTCATGCGGTCCATCTCATGCGCCACTACCGAGCGCGGCCTGATTGTTGGTGGGCGCCTCGCACTTGCATACTGGGGCAAATGCCTATGCTGCAGTGCAACCTGTCCGCGCGGGCGATTCCGGCATCGGGCGACTGTCGTCACAATGACAATGACTTATCGGTTCGAACCCTTACTCCCGTGCTACCCATGCCGAACTTCCGCTCACCCGACTTTCTTGCTGACCACATCCTGAACACGCTGGCGTTCTATGCGCCGGTCGGCCGCGACCCGTCAGGCGGCTTCTTTCATTTCTTCAAGGACGACGGCGCGGTGTACGACCGTCGCACGCGGCACCTGGTAAGCAGCACGCGCTTCGTCTTCAACCATGCCATGGCATACCGGCGCTTCGGCAAGCCGCGGGATCTGGAGGCGGCACGCCACGGCCTCGCATTCGTGCAGCATGCGCATGCACAGCCGGGAGGCGGCTATGCATGGCAGATCGACTGGCACGATGCGCAAGCCGACGTGCAGGACGGCACGCACCATTGCTATGGCCTCGCCTTCGTGCTGCTTGCTCACGCGCACGCGCTCATGGCGGGCATCGGCGAAGCGCGCGCGGGGCTGGAGCAAACCTGGCAGTTGATGGAACAGCGTTTCTGGGAGCCGCAACATTCACTGTATGCCGACGAGGCCACTCCTGATTGGCGAGTCGGGCCCTATCGGGGACAGAACGCCAACATGCACGCCTGCGAGGCGATGCTTGCCGCATACGAAGCCACGCAAGAGGCGCGCTACCTTGATCGTGCGCTGGAGCTTGCGGAATCGGTAACGGGCAAGCTCGCCGCGCTGGCTGGCGGACTCGTGTGGGAGCACTACCGCGAAGACTGGTCGATCGACTGGGACTACAACCGCGGCGACAAGACCAACATCTTCAGGCCCTGGGGTTTTCAGACCGGCCATCTCACCGAGTGGACCAAGCTGCTGCTGCAGCTAGAGCGAGCGCTTGTTGCAGCGGGCCGCGAAGCGGACTGGATAGTGCCGCGCGCAACGCATTTCTTCGACACCGCCATGCTGCGCGGCTGGGACGCGGCGCATGGCGGCCTCGTCTACGGATTCGGCCCCGACGGCGAGGTGTGCGACGGCGACAAGTACTTCTGGGTGCAGGCCGAGAGCTTTGCCGCCGCGGCGCTGCTGGCCGTGCGCACCGGCGATGTGGACTATTGGAGCTGGTACGACCGCATCTGGGCCTACAGCTGGGAGCACTTCGTCGATCACCGGCACGGGGCCTGGTACCGCATTCTCACGCCTGACAACCGCAAGATCAGCGACGAGAAGAGCCCCGCCGGCAAGACGGACTATCACACCATGGGCGCGTGCTACGACGTGCTGCGCGCGCAGGGTGCGTGACCAGCGCGCGCCGTGCCCCCGGTGCGCGGCTTTGCTCGGCGCCTAGTGCGCGCCTGCCGCGGCGTCGCCGCCCGCACCGCCCTTTTGTGGCCGCGCCAGCCACACCAGCGGGATCAGCAGCAGGAACAGAATGGCCGACGCATAGAAGATGTCGTTCGCGGCCAGCATGAACGATTGCTGGTCGACCAGCCGGTTGATCTGGCCCAGCACCTGCTCGCTGCTCAAGCCGCTGCTTGCCAGGCCGTTCATCGCACTGGTTGCGGCGCCGTTGCCCAGGTTCACCGATTCGGCCAGTTGCGAGTGATGCAGCGCCGCGCGGTTCTCCCACAGCGTGGTGGTGATCGAAGTGCCCATGGCGCCGGCGGTAATGCGCAGGAAGTTCGACAGGCCCGATGCCGCCGGAATGCGGTCGGGCGTGAGGCCCGAGAGCGTGATGGTCACCAGCGGGATGAAGAAGAACGCCATCGCAATGCCCTGGATGATCGTCGGGATGATGATCGTCACGAAGTCGGCCTGCGTGTTGAAGTTCGACCGCATCCACAACACCAGCGCAAACACCAGGAACGAGAAGGTCGCGTAGCGGCGCGGATCGATCTTGGACACCGTGAGCCCCACCACCGGCGAGAAGAAGATGGCCAATAGCCCCACGGGCGCCATGATCATGCCGGCCTGCGTGGCGGTGTAGCCCATCCACTGCTGCAGCCACAGCGGCAGCAGCACCACATTGCCGAAGAACAGCCCGTAGGCCACCGCGGTGGCTACCGCACCCGACCAGAAGTTGCGGCGCTTGAAGAGCGACAGGTCGACCACCGGATGCTTGTCGGTGAGCTCCCAGATCAGGAAGAACGCGAAGCCGACCACGGCCACGACCGCCATCGTGATGATCTCGGGCGAATGGAACCAGTCGAGCTCCTTGCCCTTGTCGAGCATGAGCTGCATCGCGCCGACCCACAGCACCAGCAGCGCGAGGCCGATGGCGTCGATGGGCACCTTGCGCGTGGTGCTTTCACGGTCGCGGTAAAGCGCCCAGGTGATGGCCGCCGCAACAATGCCCACGGGAATGTTGATGTAGAAGATCCACGGCCACGAGATGTTGTCGGTGATCCAGCCGCCAAGGAGCGGCCCCATCACGGGCGCCACGAGCGTGGTCATCGACCACATGGCCATGGCGAGGCCGGCCTTGGCGCGCGGATAGCTCGACAGCAGCAGCGTCTGCGACAGCGGGATCATCGGGCCCGCGACGAAACCCTGCAGCGCGCGGAACGCGATCAGCATGGTCATGTTGGGCGCCAGCCCGCAGAGCAGCGAGCTGATCATGAACAGGATCACGCTCGCCATGAACAGGCGCACCTGGCCGAAGCGCTGGGTCATGAAACCCGTGAGCGGCACCGCAATGGCATTGGCCACCGCGAAGCTGGTAATGACCCAGGTGCCCTGGGTGGTGCTCACCCCCAGGTCGCCCGAGATGGCCGGCAGCGACACGTTCGCGATCGACGAATCGAGCACGTTCATGAACGTTGCCGCAGAGAGCGCGATGGTGCCCCACACGCGGGCGGAGCCCTCGAGCGGCGGCGGCGCTACGTAAGCGGGAGCGGGAGCGGCAGCAGTGGCCATTGGCTTTGCCTTGAAGACCGAGGGCGATCAGCCGGGGTGCGACTGCGATGCCGTGTGGCCCGCGTTGCCGGCGGTTGCGGACGTTGCTGCGGCACGGCCCGCCGGCTGCGCGGCGGCGGCGGGCGCGCTGCGGCCGAGGTTGGCGGCAACGATGCGATCGACCTCTGCATTGGCCCCGTCGTCGAGCTTGCTGTAGACCTGGGTCTGCGAAATAGCCGTGGCGCGCGGCGCATCGGCCAGCATCTTGCCGGCTTTCTGCGTGATGTCGATCTCCGCGTCCATCGAAAGGCCGATGCGCAGCGGATTGGCCTTGAGCTGCTCGGGGTCGAGCGCAATGCGCACGGGCACGCGCTGCACCACCTTGATCCAGTTGCCGGTGGCGTTTTGCGCGGGCAGCAGCGCGAACGCACTGCCGGTGCCCACGCCCAGGCCCGCAACCTTGCCGGTGTACTCGACCTTCTTGCCGTACACGTCGGCGGTGAGCTTCACGGGCTGGTCGATGCGGATGTTGCGCAGCTGCACTTCCTTGAAGTTGGCGTCGACCCACAGCTGGTTCAGCGGCACGATCGACATCATCGGTGTGCCGGCCGCGACCCGCTGGCCGAGCTGCACCGTGCGCTTGGCGACGTAGCCGTCCACCGGCGCGGGCATGGCCACGCGCTGCGTGGCGAGGTAGGCCTCGCGTACTTTGGCGGCGGCGGCCAGCACGCTCGGGTGCTGGGCCACGCTGGTACCTTCGGTCAGCGACTGGTTGCTTGCAAGCTGCTCGCGCGCGGCCACCACGCCGGCCTGCGCCGCTGCGAGTTGGCTCTTGGCGTTGTCGAGCGCGGTTTCGGCGTGGTTGAGTTCTTCCTTCGAGACCGCGCCATTGCCCGACAGCGCGCGGCGGCGCTGCAAGTCGTCCTGCGCCTTGGCGATGTCGCTCTGCGCCTTGACGATGTCGGCCTGGCGCAGGCTGACCTGCGCCGCGAGCGAGCCGTTGTTGGCGTACAGCGTGCGCACCTGGCGCACCGCTTGGGCGAGCGCGGCCTCGGCCTGCTCGAGCGCCACCTTCGCGTCGGCGGGGTCCAGCTGCACCAGCGGCTGGCCTGCCTTCACGAAGTCGGTGTCGTCGGCGTTGATGGCCATGACGGTGCCGCCGATCTGAGGCGTGATCTGGATCACGTTGCCCTGCACGTAGGCGTTGTCGGTGTTCTCGTAGTGGCTGGCAACCAGCCATTCATAGAGGCCCCAGCCGCCGCCGGCGACGATGACCACCGCGGCAAGCGCGGTGAGTGCGCGGCGGCGCTTGCCGTTGCCTGCGGGGGCTTCGGGCGTTGCGGAGGCTGCAGTGGCAGCGGGCGTCGGAGTGTTGTTATCGCTCATGATGAAGTTCTTTCCGAAGACGAGAAAAGTCGGTTCAGTTCAGCGCGGCCGATAAGGCCGGCGCATTGGCCGTGGCCGTGGCCGTGGCCGTGGCTGGCGCTTGCCAGCCGCCGCCGAGGGCGCGCACCAGGCCCACCTGCGTGTCGAGGGCGCGCGCGGCAAGGTCCACGGCCAGGCGGCGTTGTGCGAGCACGGCGGTTTCCGCGGTCAGCACGTTGAGGTAGTTGCCAAGGCCCGCGCGGTAGCGCTGCACGGCAATGTCGTAGGCGCCTTCGGCCGCGGTCTGCGCGTCGCGCTGTTCGGCCTGCTGGCGTGCGATCGACTGCGCGCTCGACACCTGGTCGGCCGCGTCGCGTACCGCATCGATGACGGTGGCGTTGTAGCTTTCGATGGCCGCATCGAGATCGGCGGCCTTGCCACGCAGGTTGGCGCGCAACTGGCCGCCTTCGAAGATCGGCAGATGGATGGCGGGGCCCACGCCCCACTGCTCGCTGCCCGACTTGAGCAGCTTGCCGAAACCCAGGCTCTGGAAGCCGGCGAAGGCCGTGAGGTTCACGTTGGGGTAGAACTGCGTCCTTGCATTGGCCACGTCGCTGGTGGCGGCCTCGACGCGCCAGCGCGCTGCCGCGATGTCGGCGCGGCGGCCGAGCAGGTCGGCCGGAATGTTGGCTTGCATCGCAATCGGCTTGACGGCCTCGAGCATCGGCGCCTTGAGCGATGCGGACACGTTGGGCTGGCCCACGAGTGCATCGAGCGCGTGCTGCTGCAGCGCAATCTGCTCCTGGAGCGCTTCGATCTGCTGGCGTGCCTCGGGCAGCCCGCCCTCGCTCTGGCGCAGCTCGAGGCGAGTGTCGAGGCCGGCGGACACGCGGTCTCGCACCAGCTTGAGCGTTTCATCGCGTTGGGCCAGCGTGCGCTGGGCCACGCCGAGCTGTTCGTTCAGGCGAGCCCATTGGAAGTAGCTGCGCGCCACGTTGCTGGCCAGCAGCACGCGGGCGGCATCGGCGTCGGCTGCGGCTGCATTGGCGGCGCCAATGGCGGCCTCGAGCGCGGTGCGGTTCTTGCCGAAGAAGTCGAGCTCCCAGCTGGCGCCGAGCTGCAGCAGGCCGATGTTCTGGGTCGAGCCGCCGAGCGGTGCGGGATAGATGTAGTTGCTGTTGAACTTCTGGCGGTTCAGGTCGAGCTCGCCGTTCACCTTGGGCTTCAGCGCCGACTCGGCGATGTCCGCGGAGGCCTGCGCCCGCGCCAGGCGCGCACGTGCCACCTGGAGGTTCGGATTGCCGGCCACGGCCTGGTCGACCAGCGTGTTGAGTTGCGCGTCGCCGAATGCTCGCCACCATTGGCCGTCGACACTGGGCACAACTGCGGCGCTGGTGTCGGCGGCAATGCCGAGCGAAGACGCATCGCGCAGCTTGGCATGCGAACCGATGCCGGCCATGTCGGCACAGCCGGCCAGTGCAACCACCAGCAGTGCGGCGGCCATGACGGGGGTGCGCCGCAGGACGCGGGCGGCGAAAGAATCAGTCATTTTTTTCTCCACGGGCTGCAAGGGCCTGCGCGTTGTCGAGGATGCGGCGCAGATAGCCCTTGAGCTGCTCCCATTCCTCTTTGGTGAAACCCGCCAGGTGTTCGTTCTGCACGCGGCTGAGCACGTACGGCACTTCCTTGGCGGCGGCGCGGCCTTCTTCGGTGAGTTCGATGTTGACCACGCGGCGGTCTTCGAGCGACCGCACGCGGCGGCACAGGCCCTTGGCCTCGAGTCGGTCGAGCAGGCGCGTCATGGCGCCGGTATCGAGCTCGCAGGCGCGGGCAAGTTCAGCCACCGTGGTGGCGGCACCGATGTGCAGCTTGTACAGCGGCAGCCATTGCGGAAAGGTCGGGCTGCCGGGCTCGCACATGCGGGTTTCGACCGCCTGCGCCACCGCACTCAGGATGCGGCGCATGAGATAGCCGATGCTTTCTTCGGCCTGGTAGGTCTCGGCGCGATAGAAGTCGGCGGGCCGGCGCTCGGCGCCGCCAGAAGCCGGCGGGACTTGCGGGGTGTCTGTATCGCTCATGCCCTGAATATTAGTTGCCTCGGCAATTATTGTCAAGGCTGCCTTTGTGAAGGCAAGGGTCGGTAGAATCCGCGCCATGGCTTCTTCCCCCCTGTCCTCACCGGCCAAGGGCTCGCCCCGATCACTGTCGGGCCTGAGCCCTTTTCTTCGGCCCTACCGCGTGCAGATCGTCCTGGCGGGCATTTTTCTGGTGATGGCTGCCGTCACGACGCTGGTGTTTCCGCTGGCGCTGCGAAGCCTGATCGACGGCGGGCTGATCAGCTCCGACAAGGGTGCGCAGACCATGGCGCTGCGCGAGCATTTCGGCGCCCTCTTCGCCGTGGCCGTGGCGCTGGGTCTTTTCTCGGCGGCGCGCTTCTATACGGTGAGCTGGCTCGGCGAGCGTGTGACAGCGGATCTGCGCAACGCGGTGTACGGCCACGTGCTGCGGCAGAGCCCGGCCTTCTTCGAGACCACGCAGACCGGCGAAGTGCTGTCGCGCCTGACGGCCGACACCACGCTGGTACAGACGGTGGTCGGCTCCTCCCTGAGCATGGGGCTGCGCAACGCCGTCATGGGCGTGGGCGCGCTGGCGGTGCTGATCTGGACCAACCCTTATGTGATGGTGCAGGTGCTGGGCATCCTGGTTCTGGTGGTGCTGCCGAGCATGTGGTTTGGCCGACGCGTGCGCAAGCTCTCGCGCGCCAGCCAAGACCGCGTGGCCGATTCGAGCGCCATCGCGGCCGAGGTGCTCAACGCGATTCCGGTGGTGCAAAGCTACACGGCCGAAGCACGCGAAGCCGACCGCTTCAATGCGTCGACCGAAAACGCATTCAGAACCGCCGTGCGGCGCACCAAGGCGCGCTCGGTGCTGGTGGCCTTCATCATCATCGCCACCTCGGCGGCACTGCTCTGGGGCCTGTACCAAGGCACGCAAGCCGTGCTGCGCGGCGACATCACTGCCGGCCATCTCGGCCAGACAGTCGTCTACGTGGCCATTCTTGCAAGCGCGACAGCCGTGCTCGGCGAGGTCTACGGCGATCTGCTGCGGGCAGCGGGTGCCACCGAGCGCCTGATGGAACTGCTGCACGCGCCGGCGGCCATCGTTTCGCCGGCCAACCCGGCGGCTGCGCCTGTTCCCGTGGCGGGTAGCGCAGTCAAGTTCGAGGCGGTCACTTTTCACTACCCCTCCAGGCCCGGCACTCCGGCCCTGAAAGATTTCAGCCTGGACATTGCTCCCGGCGAAACGGTGGCGCTGGTGGGTTCGAGCGGCGCTGGCAAGAGCACGGTGTTCCAGCTGCTGCTGCGCTACTACGATCCGCAGTCGGGCCGGCTGCTGCTCGATGGCGCGCCGCTCGCTTCACTGGCATTGCCGGACCTGCGCACCCGTATTGGCCTGGTGCCGCAAGACGCGGTGATCTTCTCGGCCAGTGCGTTCGAGAACATTCGCTATGGCCGTCCGGACGCGACGGCCGACGAGGTGCATGCGGCTGCCCGCGCAGCTTTTGCGCACGACTTTCTGCAAGCGCTGCCCGAGGGGTACGACACTTTCCTGGGCGAACGCGGGGTGCGCCTGTCGGGCGGACAGCGACAGCGCATCGCGATTGCGCGCGCCATTCTCAAGAACCCGCCGCTGCTGCTGCTCGACGAAGCCACGAGTGCGCTCGATGCGGAGAGCGAGCGCATGGTGCAGGCCGCGCTCGAGTCGGCCATGGAAGGCCGCACCACGCTGGTCATTGCGCACCGGCTCGCCACGGTGCAAAAGGCCGACCGCATCATCGTGCTCGACCATGGCGGTATCGTGGAACAGGGAACGCATGCCACGCTGGTGGCGCAAGGTGGGGTGTATGCCCGCCTGGCTGCGCTTCAGTTCACTGCTTGACCTGTTGTCGCTGCGGCAAGTCCGCAGCAGAAACGCAGCAGAAACGCAGCCTATTGCAGCGTTTCCTTGAGCGCCGCGGGAATCGGCAGCGGCATGACGGGAATGCCCTCGTCGAGCAGCGCTTCGGTCTGTTCGCGGGTCGCCTGGCCGCGAATACCGCGCTCTTCGGTTTCGCCGTAATGCATCTTGCGCGCCTCGTCGGCAAAGCGGTTGCCGACGTCTTCGGTCTTTGCAAGAACTTCTCGCACTGCGCGCATCCAGCGCGCTTCAGGAGACGATTCGGCGGGCACCTGGGCTGACGATGCTGCTGGTGCCGGCGATGCGGCGGCCTCGGCGGGCGCCTTGGCATTGCCCAGGTTGAGGCGCGGTGCGCTCAACAGTTTGACGATGCGCGTGTCGGCGCAGACCGGGCATTCGACCAGGCCGTCGGCAAGTTGACTTTCAAAAGCTTCGTTGGACGCAAACCAGCCTTCGAAGCCGTGGCCGTGCGAGCAGCGGAGATCGAGAACCTTCATGCGCGGATTATCCCGCGCCGCCTTGCGAAGCGGTACCCTGCCAATCGAGTGCCCATGCGCCCGAAAGGACGTTCTGCAGCCACAGCGTGCAAGTGAGCGACTTCGCGTCGGTGATCTTGCCTTCGCGGCACCAGTCGGCCACTTCTTGCGGCGTGGCCGTGAACACGTCGAGGAATTCGCCGTGGTCGAGCTGGCGCGTGCCGAGCGAGAGGCCGCGCGCAAAATAGATGTGGATGATTTCGGTGGAGTACGCCACCGCCAGGTGCATGGCGCCGGCATAGGCCCATTCGCGCGCGGTGTAGCCGGTTTCCTCGAGCAGTTCGCGCTGGCCGCAAACCAGCGGATCCTCGCCCGCATCGAGCTTGCCGGCCGGAAACTCGACCATCACATGTCCGACCGGATAGCGGTATTGCCGCTCCAGCACCACACGGCCATCGTCCAGCAGAGGAACCACCACCACCGCGCCCGGATGAATCACGTATTCGCGCGTGGCGCTGTGCCCGTCGGGCAGCCGCACGGTGTCGCGGCAGACCTGGAGGAAATTGCCCTTGAGCAGAACCTCGCTGGCCGTGCGTTCTTCCTTCAGGTGCGAATCGATGGCGGGATCGGTCATGTCAGTGCCTATGTTTCATCAGGTAGCGCCAAGTGAAACCGGGAAAGGCCAGCACGATGAAGAGAGCACCGGTCACGGCATAGAACTCCCAGCCCTGAGGAGCGATCTGCCCTGCCCGGCTCTCGAACAGAAAGCCGACGCCGCCAGCCAAGAAATACAGCACCACCAATTCGGCGAGCCGCACCGCGAGCGGCTTGGGTTGCGTGGCCAGCGATACGACACCGAACAACCGTTCATTGAGGAACGGCAGGTTGGCCGCCACCAGCGCCACCAGCAGAACGACCCAGACCGACGCGGTTTGCGACACCGTGGGCAACCGCGATCAGTTGGCCAGCGTGGCCACGATCGCCTCGGCGCACAGCGTCATGAGGCCGCCGGGAACGATGCCCAGCACGAGAATCAGCAAGCCATTGACCGAGAGCACGGCACGCACGTCGCGCGGCGCAGACACGGTGCTGGCGGTAACGGGTGCATCGAAGTACATGACCTTGACCACGCGCAGGTAGTAGAAGGCGCCGATCAGCGACATGATCACCGCGAACACCGCAAGACCGATGTAGATCGCCTGGCCCGACGCGATCAGCGCCTGGAGCACCGCAAGCTTGGCGTAGAACCCGACCAGCGGAGGCAGGCCTGCGAGCGAGAACATCGCAATGGCCATGACGCCGGCATACAGCGGGCTGCGCTGGTTCAGGCCGGCCAGATCGGTGATCTCTTCGCTTTCGAAGCCTTCGCGCGCCAGCAGCAGAATGATGCCGAAGCTGGCCAGCGTGGTCAGCACGTAGGTCACGATGTAGAACATCGACGCGCTGTATGCGAACTGCGCGTTGTAGGTGTTGCCGTTGACCACGCCCGCCACCAGGCCGAGCAACATGAAGCCCATTTGCGCAATGGTCGAGTAGGCCAGCATACGCTTGAGGTTGGTCTGCGCAATGGCGGCCAGGTTGCCCACCAGCAGCGAGGCAATAGCCAGCAGGGCCAGCATCTGCTGCCAGTCGATAGCCAGCGGCAGCAAACCTTCCACCAGCAGGCGGATGATGATGGCGAACGCAGCCAGCTCGGGCGCCGCGCCAATCAGCAGCGTGACTGCCGTCGGAGCGCCCTGGTACACGTCGGGCACCCACATGTGGAAAGGCGCCGCCCCCACCTTGAAGGCCAGGCCCGCCACGATGAACACCAGGCCGAACACCAGCACCTGATGGTTCACCTTGCCGCTGGCGATGATCTTGAACACTTCGTTCACGTCGAGCGAGCCGGTGGCGCCGTACAGCATCGAGAGGCCGTAGAGCAAAAAGCCGCTGGCCATGGCGCCGAGCACGAAGTACTTCATGGCCGCCTCGCTGGCTACCGCGTTGTCGCGGCGCAGCGCCACCAGGGCGTAGCTGGACAAGGTAAGCAACTCGAGACCCAGGTAGATCAGGAGGAAGTTGCTGCCCGAGATCATCACGAACATGCCCAGCAGCGCGAACATGCTGATGGTGAACAGTTCGCCGCCGCGCAGCATTTCGCGGTCTGCCGCGTACGGACGACCGTAGACCAGCGTGACCATCAGCGCGACCGTGGCAAAGCACTTGAGCCAGTTGCCCATGGGGTCGCTCACGACCATGCCGCCAAAGCCGTAGATCGTCTTGCCGTCGTTTGCGGCCATGCCGGTCAGCACGGCCACCACGGCCAGCGTGAGCAGCGTCAGGATGTAGGTGCGCGTGCGGCGGGGGCTGGTGGTCGACAGGTCGACCAGCGCAATGATGCAGGCCATGACCAGCAGCACGATTTCGGGGTAGATCGCGACCCAGCTGAGTTTGTCAATCATCTCGTTCTCTTCTTCAGCGTGGAATCAGGGCAGTTTGGACGTTGCCACGTGGCGCAGGAGCTCCGTCACGGAAACATCCATCACATCGGTGAACGGCTTCGGATAGATGCCCATCCACAGCACGGCAATGGCCAGCAGCGAGAGCATCAGGAACTCGCGGGCGTTGATGTCGGTGAGCTCCTTGACGTGGTCGTTGCCGACCGGGCCAAGGTACACGCGCTTGTACATCCAGAGGGTATAGGCCGCACCGAAGATCAGTGCCGTTGCAGACCCGAGGCCGATCCAGAAGTTGTACTTGACCGCGCCCAGGATGACCATCCACTCGCCCACGAAACCGGCGGTGCCCGGCAGGCCGCAATTGGCCATGGCGAACAGCAGCGCGAACGCGGCGAACTTGGGCATGGTGTTCACCACGCCGCCGTAGTCGGCAATCTGGCGCGAGTGCACGCGGTCGTAGAGCACGCCGATCCCCAGGAACATGGCGCCCGAGACGAAGCCGTGCGCAATCATCTGCACGATGCCGCCTGACACGCCCAACTCGTTGAAGATGAAGAAGCCGAGCGTCACGAAGCCCATGTGCGCGACGGATGAATAAGCGACGAGCTTCTTCATGTCTTCCTGCACCATCGCCACCAGGCCGACGTAGATCACCGCGATGAGCGACAGCGCGATCATGAGCCAGGCCCATTCGTGCGAGGCGTCGGGAGCGATCGGCATCGAGAAGCGCAGGAAGCCGTAGGCGCCGAGCTTCAGCATGATGGCCGCCAGCACGGCCGAGCCGCCGGTCGGCGCCTCGACGTGCACGTCGGGCAACCAGGTGTGGACCGGCCACATCGGCACCTTGACGGCAAAGGCGGCGAAGAACGCGAAGAACAGGAAGGTCTGCGCGGTCGAGCCCAGCGGCAGCTTGTGCCAGGTAAGGATGTCGAAGCTGCCGCCCGACTTGTTGTACAGGTAGATCAGCGCCACCAGCATCAGCAGCGAGCCGAGCAAGGTGTAGATGAAGAACTTGAACGCCGCGTAGATTTTGTTCGGGCCGCCCCAGATGCCGATGATCAGGTACATCGGGATCAGCGTGGCTTCGAAGAACACGTAGAACAGCACGCCGTCGAGCGCGGCGAACACGCCGATCATGAAGCCCGAGAGAATCAGGAACGCGCCCATGTACTGGTTGACGCGCTCGGTAATCACTTCCCAGGCCGAGATCACGACCACCACGGTGATGAACGAGGTCAGCAGCACCAGCCAGAGTGACAGGCCGTCGACACCGAGGTGGTAGTTGACGTTGAAGCGCGCAATCCAACTGGCTTTCTCGACGAACTGCATCGCGGCAGTGCCGTTCTGGAAGCCGGTGTAAAGCGGCACGGTGACCAGGAAGCTGACGATCGCGCCGACCAGTGCGACCCAGCGCACGCCCCTGGCGTTCTCGTCACGCCCAAACGCCAGCAGCGCGGTACCGAATGCGATCGGCACCCAGATGGCAAGGCTCAACAAACCCATTTTTCTTTTTCTCCAGCGTTCGGGCTCAGCGTTTGAACCAGACGAAGTACGTCATCAGGATGAAGATGCCGAGCAGCATCGCGAAGGCGTAGTGATAGATGTAGCCCGACTGCAGCCACCGCACCACACCGGAGATGCGGCCGACGAGCTTCCACGAACCGTTGACCACGGCGCCATCGATCAGCGCCTGGTCGCCGCCCTTCCACAGGCCGGTGCCAAGGGCACGCGCGCCGCGGGCGACGATGTTCTCGTTGATCCAGTCGAGGTAGTACTTGTTGTCGAGCAGGCGGTAGACCGGACCGAAGGCACGCTTGATCGCAGTCGGCACCGCGGGGAACTGCATGTACATGAGGTACGAAACAACCACGCCCGCCAGCGCCAGCCAGAACGGCGCCGTCTGCAAGCCGTGGATCGCCATGGCGACCGGGCCGTGGAACGCTTCGCCGAGCTCCTTCATGGCATGGTGCTTGGCGGCGTCCACGAAGATCGCGTCCTTGAAGAACTCGCCGAAGAGCATCGGCTGGATCGTCATGAAGCCGATCACCACGGACGGAATGGCCAGCAGCACCAGCGGCAGCCACACCACCATCGGCGACTCGTGCGGCTTGTGGTCGTGATGGCCATGGCCGTGGTCGTCGCCATGCGCGGCATGGTCGTCATGGTGCGCGTCAGGGTTCTGGTCGTAGCGCTCCTTGCCGTGGAACACCAGGAAGTACATCCGGAACGAGTAGAACGCCGTCACGAACACGCCGGCCAGCACCGCGTAGTAGGCAAACTGCGCACCCCACAGGTGGCTTTCGTGCACCGCCTCGATGATGCTGTCCTTCGAGTAGAAGCCCGAGAAGAACGGCGTGCCGATCAGCGCGAGCGACCCCAGCAGCGAGGTGATCCAGGTGATGGGCATGTACTTGCGCACGCCGCCCATCCAACGGATGTCCTGGTTGTGGTGCATGCCGATGATCACCGAGCCCGCGCCCAGGAACAGCAGTGCCTTGAAAAAGGCGTGCGTCATGAGGTGGAACACCGCGACCGAATAGGCCGACGCGCCGAGCGCCACCGTCATGTAGCCGAGCTGCGAGAGCGTCGAGTACGCGACCACGCGCTTGATGTCGTTCTGGATGATGCCCAGGAAACCCATGAACAGCGCCGTGATGGCACCGATCACCAGGATGAACGAGAGGGCCGTATCGCTGAGCTCGAACAGCGGCGACATGCGCGCCACCATGAAGATGCCGGCGGTCACCATCGTTGCCGCGTGAATCAGCGCGGAGATGGGCGTCGGACCTTCCATCGAGTCGGGCAGCCACACGTGCAGCGGGAACTGCGCGCTCTTGCCCATGGCGCCGATGAACAGGCAGATGCAGATCACGGTCACCAGCATCCACTCGGTGCCGGGGAAGGTGATGCCGGCCAGCGTGTTGGCCTTGGCGAAGGCTTCGCCGTAGTTCAGCGTACCGGCATAGGCTGCAATCAGGCCGATGCCGAGGATGAAGCCGAAGTCGCCCACACGGTTGACCAGGAAGGCCTTCATGTTGGCGAAGATGGCCGTGGGCTTGTTGAACCAGAAGCCGATCAGCAGGTACGACACCAGGCCCACCGCTTCCCAGCCGAAGAACAGCTGGAGCATGTTGTTGCTCATGACGAGCATCAGCATCGAGAAGGTGAACAGCGAGATGTACGCGAAGAAGCGGTTGTAGCCTTCGTCTTCTTCCATGTAGCCGATGGTGTAGATGTGCACCATCAGCGAGACGAAGGTCACCACGCACATCATCATGGCCGTGAGGCCGTCGACCAGGAAGCCGACTTCCATCTTCAGGCCGCCGACCACCATCCATTCGTAGATGGTCGCGTTGAAGCGGGCGCCGTCGACGACGACCGACTTCAGCGTCATGGCCGAGATGATGAAGGCGACCAGCACGCCGAGGATGGTCAGCGAATGCGTGACTTTGCGGCCGATGTGGTTGCCGCCGAACTTCGTGCCGAACAGGCCGGCAACGGCGGCGCCGACCAGGGGCGCCAGCGGCACGGCCAGCAGGGTGGATGCGGAAAGGGTTGCGCTCATACTGCTTTCAACCCTTGAGCGAGTTGAGTTCGTCTACGTTGATGTTGGATTTGTTGCGGAACAACAAGACCAGCAGCGCGAGACCGATTGCCGACTCGGCCGCAGCCACCGTCAGGATGAAGAACACGAAGATCTGGCCGTGCATGTCGCCCAGGTAGTACGAGAACGCCACGAAGTTCATGTTCACCGCAAGCAGCATCAACTCGATCGCCATCAGCAGCACGATGAGGTTCTTGCGGTTCAGGAAAATGCCGATCACCGACAGCGCAAAAAGCATTGCGCCGAGCGAAAGAAAGTGTCCGAGCGTGAGCGTCATGCCTTGTTTTCCTTTGCCGTCGCTGCTGCGCCTGCATCGGCGGGTGCTTCGACCACCGGCTCGGCGGCGCGCGTGACCGGCATCTGCACGATGCGCACGCGGTCGCGCGCCTTCACGCGCACCTGGTCGGACGGGTTGACGTACTTGCTGTCCTTGCGGGTACGCAGCGTGAGGGCAATGGCCGCCACAATGGCCACGAGCAAAATGACAGCCGCAATTTCGAGCGGGTACAGGTACTCGGAGTACAGCAGCTTGCCGAGCTCGAGCGTGTTCGAGCTGTTGGCTGCAGCGGCAGCCCCGGCGCGCGGCGGCTCTGCCAGGCGGAAGCCGCCCATCAGCACGGCAGCCATTTCAAGCGCAATGAGCGCACCCACGCCGGCGGCCAGCGGAAAGTGCTTCCAGAACCCCTGCCGCAAGCCGTCCACGTTGATGTCCAGCATCATCACGACGAACAGGAACAGCACCATCACCGCGCCCACGTAGACGAGCACGAGCGAGATCGCCAGGAACTCGGCGCGCAGCAGCAGCCAGATAGCGGACGCCTGGAAGAAGGCGAGCACCAGGTACAGCGCCGCGTACACGGGATTGCGGGCGGTGATGACGCGGAAGGCCGCGAACAGCAGCACCGCGGCAAACAGATAGAACAGACCGGTCTTGACGTCCATTGGAATTCGAATTGGTACGGGGTTCGGGCTGGCCGGGATCAGCGGTACTTGGCGTCGGCCGCCTTGTTCGCTGCAATTTCTTTTTCGTAGCGGTCGCCCACGGCCAGGAGCATGTCCTTGGTGAAGTACAGGTCGCCGCGTTTTTCGCCGTGGTATTCGAAGATGTGGGTCTCGACAATCGAATCGACGGGGCAGCTTTCTTCGCAGAAGCCGCAGAAGATGCACTTGGTCAGGTCGATGTCGTAGCGCGTGGTGCGGCGCGAGCCGTCGTCGCGCACATCGGATTCGATGGTGATGGCCAGTGCGGGGCACACGGCCTCGCAAAGCTTGCAGGCAATGCAGCGCTCTTCGCCGTTTTCGTAGCGGCGCAGCGCATGCAGGCCCCGAAAACGCGGCGACAGCGGCGTTTTCTCTTCCGGGAACTGCACCGTGATCTTGCGGGCGAAAGCGTACTTGCCGGTGATGGCCAGGCCCTTGAACAGTTCGAACAGCATGAAGCTGCCCAGGAAGTCCTTGAGCGAGAACGGAGCGGACGTTGTTGCGGTATGCGCAGCAGACATGATGTTGGCGCTTCCAGTTATTTCCAGATATTGAACGGGGTCTGCATCCAGGCGCCGACCACGACCAGCCACACGAGCGTGACCGGAATGAAGATCTTCCAGCCCAGACGCATGATCTGGTCATAGCGGAAGCGCGGGAACGTCGAGCGAACCCACAGGAACATGGTGACCACACAGAAGGTCTTGGCACCAAGCCAGATCCAGCCGGGAATGAAGCTCAGGAACTCGAACGGCGGCAGCCATCCACCGAGGAACAGCACCACGCACAGGATCGAGACCAGCCACATGTTGGCGTACTCGGCCAGGAAGAACATGGCAAAGCTCATGCCCGAGTACTCGATCATGTGGCCCGCGACGATTTCGGACTCGCCTTCGACCACGTCGAAGGGGTGGCGGTTGGTTTCAGCCAGGCCCGAGATGAAGTAGACGACGAAGATCGGCAGCAGCGGCAGCCAGTTCCACGACAGGAAGCCGACGCCCATTTCGGCGAAGGTACCCTTGCCCTGCACATTCACGATTTCGCTCATGTTCAGGCTGCCCGAAACCATCAGCACCACGACGAAGCAGAAGCCCATCGCGATTTCGTAGCTCACCATTTGCGCCGAGGCGCGCAGCGCACCCAGGAAGGCGTACTTCGAGTTCGAAGCCCAGCCCGCAATGATCACGCCGTAGACCTCGAGCGAGGTGATGGCCATGACAAACAGCAGGCCGGCATTGATGTTCGCCAGCGCCATTTCGGGGCCGAACGGAATCACGGCCCATGCGACGAGCGCCGGCATGATGGTCATGATCGGGCCGAGCAGGAACAGGCCCTTGTTGGCGACAGTCGGAAGGATGATTTCCTTGGTCATCAGCTTGAGCGCGTCGGCAATGGGCTGCAGCAGGCCCAGCGGGCCGATGCGGTTCGGGCCCACGCGGATCTGCGTGAAGCCGATCGCCTTGCGTTCCCACAGCGTGAGGTAGGCCACGGCGCCCATCAGCGGAAGCACGACCACGATGATCTTGATCAGCGTCCAGATCACGGGCCAGCCTGCGGACGTCCACCAGCCGGCGTTGATCAGCCCCTGGCCGAAAGCGTGCACTGCGTCGATCATGCCAATGCCTCCTCGGCACGGGCCGGTACTGCCGCCATTGCATTGCGCGCGTCGGCGGTGAGTTGCAGCGACGGTGCGCGGCGCACGATGGAGTCGAGCTGATAGATGCTCGCCACCACGGGTGCGGAAACCGCGCCGCTGGCAGCCACAGCCTTCGCGGCAGTGGCGTTGCCGAGCGCATCCGCGGGCACGGCGCCGTTGTCGCCAATGGTGCGGAGCACTTCAGCGGTCGATTCGAAAGCAAAGCCGGGCAGGCCGAGCAGGTTGGCCAGCACGCGCAGCACCTTCCAGGCCGGGCGCGTCTCGCCTTGCGGCTTGACGACGGCATGGAAGCTTTGCACACGGCCTTCGGCATTGACGAAGGTACCGGGCGTTTCGGTGAACGGCGCGATGGGCAGCAGCACGTCGCTGAACTCGAGGTTGGCCTTGAAGGGGCTCAGCGTGACGACCATCTGTGCATTGCCGATGACGTCGGCGGCTGCGGCGCCCGCGGCCGAGTCGAACACCGGTTCGGTGTTGAGCAGCAGCACGGCCTTGAGGCCAGAGCCGGCGGCGAGCATGCGGCCGGCGTCGAGGCCGCCGTTCTTCGGGAACGCGCCGACGAGCTGTGCGCCCACGGTGTTGGCGGCTTCGGTCAGGTAGCCGACGGTGGCGCCGGTCTGCGCGCCGATCCAGTTCGCGAGGGCCAGCAGGCTGCTGGCTTGCGCGTGGTGGGCAGCGGCATTGCCGAGCAGGATGGCCTTGCGCTCGCCGCTCAGCAGCGAGGCCGCAATGGCTTGTGCCGCGGCGTCGGGTGCGTTTGCCGGTGCGAGCGGCGCGGCCTGGCCGGTGGTCTGGCCCACGGCGGCGGCAATGCCGGCGAGCACTTCGACCCACTGGCCAGCATCGACGATCGAAGCCTGCGCCACGCTCATGGCCCATGCTTCGCGGTCGGCCATCAGGTTGGACGAGGTCAGCACCGACAGCGCGGCGCCCTTGCGCACGGCCTGGCGGATGCGCTGCGCGAACAGCGGGTGGTCCTTGCGCAGGTTCGAGCCGATCACGAATGCGCGCTGCAGCTGCGTGAGCGATGCGATCGAGGTGCCGAGCCAGCGCACGCCTTCGAACGCCGTGAATTCGGCATTGCGCAGGCGGTAGTCGATGTTGTCGCTGCCGAGTTCACGCGTGAGCATGGCGGCAAGCTGCAGTTCTTCGAGCGTGCTGTGCGGACTGACCAGCGTGCCGATGCTCTGCGCGCCGTGGTCTGCCTTGATCTGCTTCAGGCCGTTGGCCACGTACTCGAGCGCGGTCTGCCAGTCGACCTGCTGCCATTGGCCGCCCTGCTTGAGCATGGGCTGCGTGAGGCGTTCGGGACCGTTGAGGCCTTCGTACGAAAAGCGGTCGCGGTCGGCAATCCAGCATTCGTTGACGTCTTCGTTCTCGAGCGGCACCACGCGCATCACGCGGTTGTTCTTGACCTGGACGATCAGGTTGGCACCGGTGGAATCGTGCGGGCTCACCGACTTGCGGCGCGACAGCTCCCAGGTGCGGGCGCTGTAGCGGAACGGCTTGCTCGTGAGCGCGCCGACCGGGCAGATGTCGATCATGTTGCCCGACAGTTCGGAGTCGACCGAGTCACCGAGGAAGGTTTCGATTTCGGAGTGCTCGCCGCGCTGGGTCATGCCGAGCTCCATCACGCCGGCCACTTCCTGGCCGAAGCGGACGCAGCGCGTGCAATGGATGCAGCGGCTCATTTCTTCCATGCTGATCAGCGGGCCGACGTCCTTGTGGAAGACGACGCGCTTTTCTTCTTCGTAGCGCGAAGAAGAACCACCGTAGCCCACAGCCAGGTCTTGCAGCTGGCACTCGCCGCCCTGGTCGCAGATGGGGCAATCCAGCGGGTGGTTGATCAGGAGGAACTCCATGACCGACTGCTGCGCCTTGATGGCCTTCTCGCTCTTGGTGCGAACGATCATGCCCTGCGTGACGGGCGTGGCGCAGGCCGGCATCGGCTTGGGCGCCTTTTCTACGTCGACCAGACACATGCGGCAGTTGGCCGCAATGCTGAGCTTCTTGTGATAGCAGAAGTGCGGGATGTAAGTGCCCGCCTTGTCGGCCGCATGCATCACCATGCTGCCTTCGGTCACTTCGACCTTCTTGCCGTCGAGTTCGATTTCGATCATGAGTATGTTTCTTCTCGCGCTCAGGCTTGGACCGGTGCCTTCGGGACGTAGCCCGGAATCAAGGCTTCGAACTCGTGACGGTAGTGCTTGATCATGGCGCGCACCGGCATGGCCGCCGCGTCGCCGAGCGCGCAGATCGTGCGACCTTGGATGTTGTCTGCCACGGAGTTGAGCAGGTCCATGTCCGACGCCCTGCCCTGTCCGTTGTGGATACGGTCCACCACGCGGTACAGCCAGCCCGTGCCTTCGCGGCAAGGCGTGCACTGGCCGCAGGATTCGTGCATGTAGAAATACGAGAGGCGCCGAAGCGACTCGACCATCGAGCGGCTGTCGTCCATGACGATGACAGCCCCCGAACCCAGCATGGAGCCGGCCTTGGCGATGGAGTCGTAGTCCATCGTGCATTCCATCATGATCGAAGCCGGCAGCACCGGCGACGACGATCCACCGGGAATCACGGCCTTGAGCGTGCGGCCCTTGCGAACGCCGCCAGCCAGTTCAAGCAGCTTGGAGAACGGCGTGCCCATGGGCACTTCGTAGTTGCCCGGCAGCTCGACGTCGCCGCTCACCGAATAGATCTTGGTGCCGCCGTTGTTCGGCTTGCCGCACTCGAGGTAGGCCGGGCCGCCGTTGCGGATGATCCAGGGCACCGCCGCGAAGGTCTCGGTGTTGTTGATGGTGGTCGGCTTGCCATACAGGCCGAAGCTGGCCGGGAACGGCGGCTTGAAGCGCGGCTGGCCCTTCTTGCCTTCGAGTGATTCGAGCAGCGCGGTTTCTTCGCCGCAGATGTAGGCGCCGAAGCCGTGGGCGGCGTGCAACTGGAAGTTGTACGTGCTGCCCATGATGCCGTCGCCGAGATAGCCGGCAGCGCGCGCTTCTTCGAGCGCTTCCTCGAAGCGGTCGTAGCTCTGGAAGATTTCGCCGTGGATGTAGTTGTAGCCCACGCTGATACCCATCGCATACGCGGCGATGGCCATGCCTTCGATCACGATGTGCGGGTTGAACTGCAGGATGTCGCGGTCCTTGCACGTACCCGGCTCGCCTTCGTCGGAGTTGCAGACGAGGTACTTCTGGCCCGGAAACTGGCGGGGCATGAAGCTCCACTTCAGCCCGGTGGGAAAGCCCGCGCCGCCGCGGCCACGCAGACCCGAGGCCTTGACTTCGGCAATCACCTGGTCGGGCGTGAGGCCCTCGGTGAGGATCTTGCGCAGCGCCTGGTAGCCACCGCGCGCTTCATAGTCGGCCAGGCGCCAGTTGGTGCCGTCGAGGCCGGCATAGATCTGCGGCTCGATGTGGCGGTCATGGAAGCAGGTCTGGACGCCCGTAGCCTGGAACTGCTGGAGCACTTGTTCGGGCGACATCATGCGGCCTCCCCTTTGGCGGTTCCAGTGGACGAGCGCAGCCCGTCGATGAGCTGGTCGAGCTTCTCGTTGCTCATGAAGCTGCACATGGTGCGGTCGTTGACCAGCATCACGGGCGAATCGGCGCAGGCGCCCAGGCATTCGCTCTGCTGCAGCGTGAACAGGCCGTCGGCCGTGGTCTCGCCCATCTTGATGCCGAGCTTCTTCTCGAGGTGAACGAGCGCCGTGACGCCGTCACGCAGCTGGCATGGCAGGTTGGTGCACACGTTGAGCTTGAACTTGCCCACCGGATGCTGGTTGTACATGTTGTAGAAGGTCGTGACCTCGTGCACGGCGATGGGCGCCATGCCGAGGTAATCGGCGATCTCGCGCTCGCGCTGCATGCTCACGTAGCCTTCGTCCTGCTGCACGATGGCCAGGCAGGCCATCACGGCCGATTGCTTGCCCGCTTCAGGGTACTTGGCGACCTCGCGCGCAAAGCGCTCGAGAATCGCGGGCCTCAGAGGAGCAGAAGGCGCCGTAGGCGCCGTGTCATGGTGGGTCGAGGAAGTCGTCATTCGCTCTTTCTCACCTGTCGATTTCGCCGAACACGATGTCCATCGTGCCGATCACCGCGACAGCGTCGGCGATCATGTGGCCGCGCGACATTTCGTCGAGGGCGGCGAGGTGCGGGAAACCGGGGGCGCGGATCTTCAGGCGGTACGGCTTGTTGGCGCCGTCGCTCACCAGATAGATGCCGAACTCGCCCTTCGGGTGCTCGACGGCGGCATAAGCCTCGCCTTCGGGCACGTGGAAGCCTTCGGTGAAGAGCTTGAAATGGTGGATCAGCTCCTCCATGTTCGCCTTCATCGATTCGCGCGCGGGCGCGGCGACCTTGTGGTTGTCGGTGATGACGGGGCCGGGGTTGGCGCGCAGCCATGCCGAGCACTGCTGAATGATCCGGTTGGCCTGGCGCATTTCTTCCACGCGCACAAGATAGCGGTCGTAGCAGTCGCCCGTCTTGCCGACCGGCACGTCGAACTGCATCTGGTCGTAGACGTCGTAGGGCTGCTTCTTGCGCAGGTCCCATTCGACGCCCGAGCCACGCAGCATGGGGCCGGTGAAGCCGAGGTTCAGCGCGCGCTCCGGCGTGACCACGCCGATGCCCACGGTGCGCTGCTTCCAGATGCGGTTGTCGGTGAGCAGCGTTTCGTACTCGTCGACCATCTTCGGGAAGCGCTTGCAGAAGTCGTCGATGAAGTCGAGCAGCGAGCCCTGGCGGTTCTCGTTGAGCTTCTCGATGGCCTTCGCATTCTTGATCTTGCTGACCTTGTACTGCGGCATTGCGTCGGGCAGGTCGCGGTACACGCCGCCCGGACGGAAGTACGCCGCATGCATGCGCGCGCCCGACACGGCTTCGTACATGTCGAACAGGTCTTCACGCTCGCGGAAGCAATAGATGAGCATGTTCATCGCGCCGCAGTCGAGACCGTGCGCGCCGAGCCACAGCAGGTGGTTCAGCAAGCGGGTGATCTCGGCGAACATCACGCGGATGTACTGCGCGCGGATCGGCACTTCGAGGCCCATCATCCGCTCGATGGCCAGGCAGTAGGCGTGCTCGTTGGACATCATCGACACGTAGTCGAGGCGGTCCATGTAAGGCAGCGACTGGATGAAGGTGCGCGATTCGGCGAGCTTTTCGGTCGCGCGGTGCAACAGGCCGATGTGCGGATCGGCGCGCTGGATCACTTCGCCGTCGAGCTCGAGCACCAGGCGCAGCACGCCGTGCGCTGCAGGATGCTGGGGACCGAAGTTGAGTGTGTAGTTCTTGATTTCGGCCATATCAGTGCAAACCGCTGCCGTAGTTGTCTTCGCGAATCACGCGCGGCGTGATTTCCCGCGGCTCGATGGAGACCGGCTGGTAGATGACGCGCTTCTGCTCTTCGTCGTAGCGCATTTCAACGTGCCCCGACACCGGGAAGTCCTTGCGGAACGGATGGCCGATGAAACCGTAGTCCGTAAGAATGCGGCGCAGGTCGTCATGCCCTTCGAACACGATGCCGTAGAGATCGAAGGCTTCGCGTTCGAACCACGTGGCGGCATTCCACACAGGCTGGAGCGAATCGACCACGGGCAGGTCTTCGTTCGGCGCAAACACCTTGAGGCGAACGCGCTGGTTGAGGCTCACCGAAAGCAGGTGCGTGACGACGCAATAGCGCTCGCCCTGCCACTCGCCTTCGCGGTAGTCGGAATAGTCCATGCCGCAGAGGTCGATCAGCTGCTCGAAGCGGCAGCCGGGCGCATCGCGCAGCAGCGTGGCGGCTTCGATGTAGTCGGCAGCACCGACGACCACGGTCACCTCGCCCAGCGCGATCGTCACGCTCTTGGCCTTGGCGCCGAGGGTCTCGGCGATGGTGGCGCGCAGCACCTCCGGCGATATTGCAAAGTCGGTCATCGTCGGCAATCTCTCAGGCGCGGGCAATGGTGTTGGTGCGGCGAATCTTCTGCTGCAGCTGGATCACACCGTAGAGCAAGGCCTCGGCGGTGGGCGGGCAACCCGGCACATAGACGTCCACCGGCACGATGCGGTCGCAGCCGCGCACCACCGAATAGCTGTAGTGGTAGTAGCCGCCGCCATTGGCACAGGAGCCCATGGAAAGAACCCAGCGCGGCTCGGGCATCTGGTCGTAGACCTTGCGCAGAGCGGGCGCCATCTTGTTGCACAGCGTGCCGGCCACGATCATCAGATCGGACTGACGAGGGCTGGGCCGAAACAGCATGCCGAAACGGTCGATGTCGTAGCGGGCCGCGCCTGCGTGCATCATTTCGACGGCACAGCAAGCCAGACCGAAAGTCATCGGCCAGAGTGATCCGGTCTTCGCCCAGTTCACCACCGAGTCGTAGGTGGTGGTGACGAAGCCTTCCTTCATGACGCCTTCAATGGCCATTTTGATGATTCCTTGTCATTCCCAGTCGAGCGCGCCTTTTTTCCACTCGTAGGCAAAGCCCACGACGAGGATGGCGAGAAAGATCATCATGGCCCAGAAGCCGACGGCGCCGATTTCCTTGAGCGCAATGGCCCACGGAAAGAGAAAGGCAATCTCGAGATCGAACAGGATGAAGAGAATGGCGACGAGGTAATAGCGCACGTCGAATTTCATGCGCGCATCCTCGAAGGCCTCGAAGCCACACTCGTAGGGAGCGTTCTTCGCTGCGTCGGGCCGATTGGGACCCAGGATGTAGCCGATGACTTGCGGTGCGACACCTACACCGACACCGACCAAAATAAACAAGAGGACGGGGAGATAGGAATCGAGGTTCATCGGGAGATTTTCACCGCTTGCCACCGGCAGAAACGCTCTGGATGAGTTTTCTGCCGGTGAGATTTGGTGCGGTCGGCGAGACTCGAACTCGCACAGCTTTCGCCACTACCCCCTCAAGATAGCGTGTCTACCAATTTCACCACGACCGCGGTTTTTTGTTCGGATGGCATGAGGTACCTGGAAAGGTGTTTGGCTTTCCGAACAGCTTTAGAGTTTACCCTGAAATGGAGCCGTTTCTCACTGGCGACTCCATGAAAACAACTTGATTATTTGTTCGGGATCTGGCCCGGGCCCGAAACAGGCGCGGCAGGAGCCGAGGCAGGCGCATTGGCCGGCGCAGCGCCCGAGGTACCCGAAGGAATCTGACCGGGAATTTGCCCTGCGGGAGCGGAAGCAGGCGCAGCGGGTGTACCGACGGCTGCGCGCTCCAGCAGGCTGCCGCCGCCGGCTGGCCGTGCGTGGCTGAAGTAGGCCAGCAGCAACGTGCATGCAAAGAACACCGCCGCCAGCACTGCCGTGGTGCGCGAAAGGAAATTCGCGCTGCCGCTCGCGCCGAACAGGCTGCCGGCACTGCCGCTGCCGAAGGCCGCGCCCATGTCGGCGCCCTTGCCGTGCTGGATCAGGATCAGCCCGATCATTGCAAGGGCCGACAGCATCTGCACGCCGACCAAGAGATTGAGGACCACATTCATTCGTTCTTACTCCTAGTTGATGTCAGCCGCCCCTCGCGTTCAGCGAGCGGCAGCGGAAATGATCTGCAAAAAGTCTGCTGCCTTGAGCGAAGCGCCGCCGATGAGGCCGCCGTCGATGTCGGGCTGCGCCAGCAACTGGGCGGCGTTGGCCGCGTTCATGCTGCCGCCGTAAAGAATGCAGATGCCGGCCGCGTGTTCGCTGGCGGCATGGTGCAGTTGCGCACGCAGCACGGCGTGCACCGCCTGTGCCTGCTCGGGCGTGGCCGTCTTGCCGGTGCCAATGGCCCAGACGGGCTCATAGGCCACGACGATTTCGCTGATGCAGTGGCCATTGACATGGATCACCGCGGCCAGCTGGCGCTTGACGACTTCTTCGGTATGCCCGGCTTCGCGCTCGGCCAGAGTTTCGCCCACGCAGACGATCGGCGTGATGCCGTTCGCGAGCGCAGCCGCCGTCTTGGCCGCCACCGCTTCATCGGTTTCGCCGTGGTACTGGCGACGCTCCGAATGGCCGACGATGGCATAGCGCACGCCGAATTCCTTCAGCATGGCCGCCGATTGCTCGCCGGTGAACGCACCTTGCGGGTGCGCCGAAATGTCCTGCGCACCAAGTGCAATGGCCTTCGAATCCGCCAGCAGCGATTGCAGCTGCGCGAAATACGGAGCCGGCGCGCAAAGCGCGACATCGCAACTGGCCGGCGAAGCGGCCAAGCCCTGCAGCAAGGCCTTCACCAGCGTCTCGTTGGCAGCCAGGCTGCCGTTCATCTTCCAGTTGCCGGCGATCAGCTTCTTCTTGGTTGTCATCGTGTTGTTGCCCGTCACCATGTCAGCACGATCTTGCCGATGTGCTGGTTGGATTCCATCAGCGCATGTGCCTGCGCCGCACCACTGGGTTCGCCGCCCGCCGCAAAGGTGCTGTAGATCACGGGCTTGACCGCACCGCTTTCGAGCAGCGGCCAGACCTTCTCGCGCAGCGCCTTGGCAATGGCGCCCTTGAACGCCACGGGCCGCGGACGCAGCGTCGAGCCGGTGATCACCAGCCGCTTGCGCAGCACCAGGCCCGCATTGAAGTCGCTCTTGACGCCGCCCTGCACCGCAATGATCACCAGCCGGCCGTCTTCGGCCATGCATTCGATCTCGCGCGCCACGTAGTCGCCCGCAACCATGTCGAGGATCACGTCCACGCCCTTGCCGCCGGTGAGCTTCTTCGCCTCTTCGGCGAAGTCGCTCGTGCGGTAGTTGATGGCGTGGTCCGCGCCCAGCTTCTTGCAGGCTTCGCACTTGTCGTCGCTGCCTGCCGTGACGATCACGGTGGCACCCAGCGCCTTGGCGATCTGGATCGCGGTCACGCCGATGCCGCTCGAGCCGCCCTGGATCAGCAGGGTTTCACCCTTCTGCAGGCCGCCCCGTTCGAACACGTTGCTCCAGACGGTGAAGAAGGTCTCGGGCAGCGAAGCCGCCTCGATGTCGCTCCAGCCCTTGGGCGCCGGAAGGCATTGCGCCACAGGCGCCACGCACAGCTCGGCATAGCCGCCACCGGCGATCAGCGCGCAGACGCGGTCGCCGATCTTGAAGCCGGCTTCGGCCAGGGCCGCAGCATCGCCCGACACGATCTCACCGGCCACTTCGAGGCCCGGCAGGTCGGAAGCGCCCGGCGGCACCGGGTAGTGGCCCTTGCGCTGCAACACGTCCGGACGGTTCACGCCGCTCGCTGCAACGCGGATCAGCAATTCGCCCACGCCGGCCACCGGATCGGGACGCTCCACGGCGCGCAGCACCTCAGGGGCGCCGTACGAAGTGATTTCAATGGCTTTCATGGTCTTTGGCCTGCAACGCCCGTGTCCGGGCGTGGTTAGCAATTAAAAAGTGGGCAACGGCAACGCTGCCGTTGCGCCCCTCTTACTCTTGCGATTCGCGCGGTGCGTACGGCTGCTCGCCGGCGGGCGCCTGCTGCTGCTCGTTGCGCGGCTGCTGCTGCTCGTTGTTGAAACGAGGAGCGCGATCACCGCCGCGGTCACCACCACGATCGCCGCGGTCCGAACGCTCACGACGTTCGCCGCCGCGATCACCGCGGTCGCCACGATCTTCACGCGGTGCACGCTCCTGGAATTCCATGCCGGCCGGACGCTCGCTCAGAGCCTTCATGGACAGCTTGACGCGGCCCTTTTCGTCGGTCTCGAGAACCTTGACCTTGACGATCTGGCCTTCGCTCAGATAGTCGGTCACCTTCTCGACGCGCTCGTGCGCGATCTGGCTGATGTGCAGCAGGCCGTCCTTGCCGGGCAGCAGGTTGATGAGGGCGCCGAAGTCCAGGATCTTGGTGACCGGGCCTTCGTAGACCTTGCCGATTTCGACTTCAGCGGTGATCTGCTCGATGCGCTTCTTGGCCAGCTCGGCCTTTTCCGGATCGGTCGAGGCGATGGTGATGGTGCCGTCTTCGTCGATGTTGATCGTCGTGCCGGTTTCTTCCTGCAGGCCGCGAATGACCGCGCCGCCCTTGCCGATCACGTCGCGGATCTTCTCGGGGTTGATCTTGAGCGTGGTCAGGCGCGGTGCGAACTGCGACACCTCGGTCTTGGCTTCGCCCATCGCCTCTTGCATCTTGCCCAGGATATGCATGCGCGCTTCCTTGGCCTGAGCCAGTGCGACCTGCATGATTTCCTTGGTAATGCCCTGAATCTTGATGTCCATCTGCAGCGCGGTGATGCCGTTGGTCGTGCCGGCCACCTTGAAGTCCATGTCGCCCAGGTGATCTTCGTCACCCAGGATGTCGGTCAGCACCGCAAAGCGGTTGTCTTCCTTGATCAGGCCCATGGCGATGCCGGCCACGTGCGCCTTCATCGGCACGCCGGCGTCCATCATCGAGAGGCAGCCGCCGCAGACCGAAGCCATCGACGAGGAGCCGTTCGACTCAGTGATTTCCGACACCACGCGAATGGTGTACGGGAACTCTTCCTTGGTCGGCAGCACGGCGACGAGAGCGCGCTTGGCCAGGCGGCCGTGGCCGATCTCGCGGCGCTTGGTCGAGCCCATGCGGCCCACTTCACCGGTGGCAAAGGGAGGCATGTTGTAGTGGAACAGGAAGCGGTCTTCGTACTCGCCGGCCAGCGCGTCGATGCGCTGTGCGTCGCGTTCGGTGCCGAGCGTGGTGATGACCAGGCCCTGCGTCTCGCCACGCGTGAACAGCGCCGAGCCATGGGTGCGCGGCAGCACGGAGTTACGGATCTCGATGGGGCGCACGGTGCGCGTGTCGCGGCCGTCGATGCGGGGTTCGCCCGACAGAATCTGGCTGCGGACGATCTTCGATTCGATCGAGAACAGCAGGTCGTTGACCTTGCCGGCGTCGAAGGGTTCGCCGCTTTCCTTCAGCGTGTTCATCACGCTGGCATTGGCTTCGCGCAGGGCTTGCGTGCGGGCTTGCTTGCTGCGGATCTGATAGACGGCGCGCAGCTTTTCTTCGGCCAGGCTCTTGACCTTGGCGACGAAGGCTTCGTCTTCGGCCGGCGGCTGCCAGTCCCACACCGGCTTGCCGGCGTCGCGCACGAGTTCATGGATCGCGTTGATCGCGATGTTGGCTTGTTCGTGGCCAAACACCACGCCGCCCAGCATGATTTCTTCGCTGAGTTGCCGTGCTTCGGATTCGACCATCAGCACGGCGGCTTCGGTGCCAGCCACCACGAGGTCCATCTGCGAATCCTTGCGGGCGGTCTGGCCCGGATTCAGCACGTACTGGCCGTTGATGTAGCCCACGCGTGCAGCGCCGATCGGGCCGCTGAACGGAATGCCGGAAATCGACAGCGCGGCGCTCACGCCGATCATGGCGGCGATGTCGGCGTCGACTTCAGGGTTGAGCGACAGCGTGTGGATGACCACGTGCACTTCGTTCAGGAAGCCTTCAGGGAACAGCGGGCGGATCGGACGGTCGATCAGGCGGCTGGTCAGGGTTTCGTGTTCGCTGGGCTTGGCTTCGCGCTTGAAGAAGCTGCCGGGGATCTTGCCCGCGGCGTAGGTCTTCTCGATGTAGTCGACGGTCAGCGGGAAGAAGTCCTGGCCGGGCTTGGCCGACTTGGAGGCCACCACGGTCGCCAGGACCACGGTTCCGTCGATGTCGACCACCACGGCGCCGCTGGCTTGGCGGGCGATTTCACCCGTTTCCATGACGACAGTCTTGTCGCCCCATTGGAAGGACTTGGTGACTTTGTTGAAGAGGCTCATGTTTGCTCCTGTTTTGATAGCGATGGACCTGTATTCATCACAGGTTTCGCAGGGACGGAGGCTTCTCAGAACACGATGCCATTCCAGCGAAGCTCGGCGGGAACTTCATTGGAATGACACAGCTTCGCTCTGTTTTGGCACTCCGAAAGTGGATCGCGAAGTAAAAAACGCCTGAGCTAGCGGACTAACCCAGGCGTTTTTTCATGCGATTCGGTTTACTTGCGCAGACCCAGCTTGGCGATCAGCGCGGTGTAACGATCGGCGTCCTTGGACTTGAGGTAGTCCAGGAGCTTGCGGCGACGGCTCACCATGCGCAGCAGGCCGCGACGGCCGTGGTGGTCCTTGGCGTGCGTCTTGAAGTGGGGGGTGAGCTCGTTGATACGGGCGGTCAGCAGTGCGACTTGCACTTCGGGGCTACCGGTATCGTTGGCGGCGCGGGCGTTGTCTTTGACGACTTCGGCCTTGATGGAGGCTGCGATCATGTTGAATTTCCTTGTTCCGGGATGTTTGACTTGCGGTGAGCGCTGGAACTGCCCTCACCGTGCGCCTTGCGGCATGCAAAGCCTCGGGATTATAGCTCGCCCGGGGCTTGCGCGTTTACTGCCTGGATAGCCAGGCTTTCAGGCGCTCCACGCCCTGCACGAGGCGCTGCGGGTCCTTCGAGGCAAAGCACCAGCGCAGCCACCCTTGGGCTTCCGGGGCAAAGGCGTTGCCGGGGGCCAGACCCAGGCCGGCCTCGACGACCAAGCGCTTGGCCAGGTCCAGCGAATCGCCGAAGCCTTCGAGCCGGAAAAAGGCATACATGCCGCCCTTGGCCGGGGCCACCTGCACACCGGGCAAGGTTTCCAGCAGCGGCACCAGGGTGTCCCGGCACTGCTTCAGGTGGGCGACCACGCGAGGCGTGATCTCCGCGGTGTGCTCGATGGCGGCAACGGCGGCACGCTGGGTGAAAACGCTGGCGCACGAGGTGTTGAACTCGATCAGCTTGCCGATGCCCTCGAGCAGCGCGGGCGGCAGCACCAGCCACCCGAGGCGCCAGCCGGTCATGAGAAAGCTCTTAGAGAAGCTGTGCGTCACCACCAGCCGGTCGTCGGGCCTCGAAATGTCCAGGAAGCTCGGTGCGCAGCCGTTGGGCGTGGACTCGAAATACAGCCGCTCGTACACCTCGTCGGCCAGGATCCAGGTGCCGGTTTCGCGGCAGTGGTCGAGCACGGCCTGCTGCTCTTCGCGCGTCATGGTCCAGCCGGTCGGGTTGTTGGGCGCATTGACGATCAAGAGCTTGGTCTTTGGCGTCACCGCCTTGCGCAATGCTGCCAGGTCGAGCGTCCATTGGCCATCGGCAGGCACCAGCGACACCGTGCGCACCACGGCGCCAAGGATTGCAGGCTGCGCCGTGAGGTTGGGCCACACCGGCGTGACCGCGACCACTTCATCGCCCGCATCGACCAGCGCCTGCACCGCGAGCATCAGCGCGCTCACGCCGCCGGAGGTCACGGCAATGCGCGAAGCATCGACCTTGGGATGCAGCTTGCTGGTGTAGCCGGCAATTGCCTGGCGCAGTTCGGGCAAGCCGAGGTTATGCGCGTAGAAGGTTTCGCCGCGCTGAAGCGAATCGATCGCCGCCTGGCGGATCACCTCGGGCGTGACTTCGTCGCTTTCGCCGAACCAGAAGGCGAGCACGTCGTCGCGGCCCAGACCGGCATTGGCAACCTCGCGGATCTTGGAGGCTTCGAGGTTGTGAATGGCTTCGCGCATGTGTGGGTTTTCCTAGCTTCTCTTCATCTTGCAGGTGGTCGGCAGTTCGGCGCGTTCGGGTGCAATGGTCTTGATCACGCGGAAGCCGTAGCCGGAACCTTCGACATCGAACTGCACGCCCGGCCTGCCCTGCCTGTCCATCACGCCGACCACGAGTTGCTGCTGGAACTGATGGTCCGCCGCGCGCATGCGCCCGCGCTGTCCGTAAAGGCTCACATCGGCTTGTTCGAGCGCCCGCGCCACAGCGGCAGCATCGACGCTGCCGGCGCGCTCGATGGCCTGCGCCAGCGACTCCACGAGCAGCTGCATGCGCATGTGCACGTAGTCGTCGGCAGGCTTTGGAAAGCGCGCGCGGAACGCGCGATAGAACGCCTCGGACTGCGCGGTCTGCACGTTGGGCAGCCAGTCGGCCACCGCGATCACGCGGCCGATGCCCGCATCGCCGATGGCGGCGGGCGCGCCGAGCGCGTTGCCGTAGAAGGTATAGAAAGTGCCGTTGAAGCCGCCCTCGCGCGCCGCCTTCACGAGCAGCGTGAGGTCGTTGCCCCAGTTACCGGTGAACACCGCCTGCGCGCCGCTTGCAATGATCTTGCTGGCGTAAGGCGCGAAGTCCTTCACCCTGCCCATCGGGTGCAGCTCGTCCCCGACGATTTCGACATCGGGCCGCTGCACGCCGAGCTGGCGTTTCGTCTCGCGCAGCACCGCCTGGCCAAAGCTGTAGTCCTGGCCGATGAGATACGCGCGCTTGAGCGTTGCATCGTCCTTCACCACGTCCATCAGCGCGGCCACGCGCATGTCGGCATGGGCATCGAAGCGAAAGTGCCAGAAGCTGCAGCGCTCGTTGGTGAGCACCGGATCGACCGCCGCGTAATTGAGAAAGATCACGCGCCGCGACGGATCGCGCTCGTTGTTCTTTTCAATGGCATCGACCAGCGCTGCGGCGGTGGCCGACGAGTTGCCCTGCAGCACGATGCGCGCACCGTCGTCCATGGCCGCGCGCAGCGCCGACAGCGCTTCTTCGTTCTGCCCCTTGCTGTCGTAGCGATCGAGCTGCAGCGGCCGCGCACCGCCGGGCACACCCGGCAGCTTGACGCCGCCACGCGCATTCACGCGCTCCACGGCCCACAGCAGATTGCGAAACACCGCTTCTCCGGTGTTGGCAAAGGGACCGCTCATGCTCTCGATCAGCGCCAGGCGAATGGGCGCCGGCGGCGTTTGCGCCGCTGCGGCAAAGGGGGCCGCGCATAGCGCCAGCGCCGCAAATTTCAAGGCCTTGCGACGCCAAATAAAGGGGGGATTCATTGTCTTGAAACGGTTGCGGCCGCGCCTAGATGTGGTGGCAAGCGGCACTCAGCATTGAATGGCCGCGCAGTGTAAGGGACACACATTCTTGTCCCCATTGTGTTCATTCAGGAGTTCTTTCATGTTTTTCGCACCCGCCCTTCATACCGCCCGCTTCGCCCCGCGTTCGTACGACCGCGCCTTCGAGCGTTTCGTCAACGAAGCCTTTGCCGGCGCGCGCAAGTCGCCGCTCGTCGAACAAGACGACAAGAGCTGGACGCTTTCCATCGATGTGCCCGGACTTTCGCGCGACGATCTCTCCATCGGCATCGAAGGTGCCGTGGTCCGCATCGACAGCAAGGCCGAAGCCAAGCGCCAGTTCAAGGCCGCCTACGAGCTGCCGCAAGACATCGACGTGAGCGCTAGCGAAGCCAAGCTCGAGAACGGCGTGCTCACGCTCAAGCTGGGCAAACAAGTGCCGGTGAGCCGCGTTTCGGAGCTGCAGATCAACTGATCTTGCAAAGCCCACGAGAGGAAAGTGTCGTTAACTATTGTTTTTGACTTTGAAGACGCTCCCTATTCACAATAGGGCAGTGAATAACGTCACATCATGTGATGTATTCACATTTTTCTTCTTTTCTCTTCGTGGGCGTCTCGCAAACGCACCGAATCGCTGACGGTGCGGATTCGGGTGCCCCTTAAGGCACGCCATGATCACGCACCTCAAGTCAGCCAATGACAATGAACGGTCCGATACGCTCCTGGTATTCCTGCCCGGCGCCTATCTGAAACCCGACGAATTCGAACGCGAAGGCTTCATCAGCGCCGTGCGAGAGCGCCATCTGGCCGCCGACTCGCTGCTGGTGGACGCGGACGTCTCCTACTACTACGACCAGACGCTCAGCGAGCGCCTGCATGCGGACGTCATCGAGCCGCAGCGGGCCAAGGGCTACAAGTCGATCTGGCTCGTGGGCATTTCCATCGGCGGCTTCGGCGCGCTGGTCCACGAGTTGTCCAGGCCGGGCTCGGTCGACGGCATCGTCGCGCTGGCACCCTACCTGGGGCGGCGCGTTCTGGGCGCCGAAATCCACAAGGCCGGCGGCCTGCGCACCTGGCAGGCGCCCACCGGCCCCCAGCCCGACGAGGAAGTCGACCGCAAGCTGTGGCCCTGGTTCCAGCAATACCTGGAACCCCAAAGATCCAAGAACCTGCCGCAGCTCTACCTCGGGTTTGGCCTGAGTGACCGTTTTGCGAGCAACCACAAGCTGCTGGCGGATGCGCTGCCCGAAGGCCGCGTGTTCACCACCGAAGGCGGCCACGACTGGCCGCAGTGGCGCCAGCTGTGGCGCAACATGCTCGACGTGCTGCCGGTGCCGTCGCTCGGCCGCGCGCCGCGCCCTGCTGCTACGCGGGCACCTGCGGCGCCGCCTCGGATGCCATCAGCGAAGCCATGGGCCATCGCGGCTTGACGTCGAAGGCATAGCGCGCGCTGGCCTGCGCCAGGCCCGACTGCAGCCGCATGGCGGCCGCCATTGCGATCATTGCGCCGTTGTCGGTGCACAGGTGCAGCTCGGGGTAGTGCACGCGCACGCCGCGCCTGGCGCAGGCGGCGTTCAGCTGCTCCCGCAGGCTTCGATTCGCGCCCACTCCGCCCGCAACAACCAGCCGCTTCAGGCCGGTCTGCCCGAGCGCGGCCAACGACTTCTTCAGCAGCACCTCGACGATGGCCGCTTGCGTGGAAGCGGCCAGGTCGGCCTTGCTCGCCTCCAGCCCGGCGCCGAGCTTCTTGGCCTGCGTCAGCACCGCGGTCTTCAGCCCGGCGAATGAAAAATCCAGATCGCCGCTGTGCAAGAGCGGCCGCGGCAGCTTGAATGCCTCGGCATTGCCCTCTTCCGCCAGCTTGGCCAGCCACGGGCCACCCGGATACGGCAGGCCCATGAGCTTGGCGCTCTTGTCGAAAGCCTCGCCCGCCGCATCGTCGATGGTTTCGCCCAGCAGCTCGTAGCGCCCCACGCCGTCGACCCGCATCAGTTGCGTGTGCCCGCCGGAAACCAGCAGCGCCACGAACGGAAACTCCGGCGGGTCCGCGCTCAGGAAGGGCGACAGCAGGTGCCCCTCAAGGTGATGCACCCCGAGCACCGGCTTGCCGAGCGCCGCCCCCAGGGCGCACGCCACGCCCGCGCCCACCAGCAAGGCCCCGGCAAGGCCCGGGCCGCGCGTGTAGGCGACCACGTCGATATCGGCCAGCGCCCGCCCGGCTTCCGCCATGACCGCTTCGGTCAGCGGCAGCACGCGGCGAATATGGTCGCGGCTGGCGAGTTCGGGCACCACGCCGCCGTAGGCCTGGTGCATGGCGATCTGGCTGTGCAGCGCGTGCGAGCGCAACAGCGGCAGCGCGTCGCCGTGCGATTCGACCAGCGCCACGCCGGTTTCGTCGCAGGAGGATTCGATTCCCAGAAGAAGCATCCGCAGGAGTGTAGGCGGCGCAGAATGCCCGTGCGGCACGGATGTTGCAGCAAGCCTTTTGCCTCCCCTCCCCGCCATGAAATCCGGACTGAATTTCCTGATCGCCGCCAGAAAGTGCGAAATCGACGAGCTCGACCAGCTCGCGCGCACCAGCGACCTGGTCGGGCTGATCGCGCGGCTCGTTCATGCGCTGCAGCGGGAGCGCGGCATGTCCAACGTGTTTCTCGCCTCCCGCGGGGTCCGCTTTGCCGAGCAGCGCGATCCGCAGATCGCCGAATGCCTGGCGCTCGAACAGGAGGTGCGCGCCGGCTTCGACCAGCTCGAAACCGAAGGCCGCCCGGGCGCCACCGCGGGCAACAGCGCCCGGCTCTTCAGCCGCATTGCCTGGGTGCTCCCCGGCCTGGACGGCTTGCCCGCGCTGCGCCGCCGCGTTGCTGCGCTCGAACTGACGCCCGCCCAGGCCACCGCCGCTTACGCCAAGCTCGTTGCAGGCCTGCTGGCCGTGGTGTTCGAGGCCGCCGACGGCGCCACCGACCCCGAGATTTCGCGCCTGCTCGTCGCGATGTTCAACTTCATGCAGGGCAAGGAATTTGCCGGCCAGGAGCGCGCCTTCGGAGCCGGGTCATTGGCGGTGGGGCGTACCGACGAGGCGCAGCGCCAGCAATGGCTGCACCTCATCGAGCTGCAGGAGCGCTGCTTCCAGGTCTTCATCGACTTTTCCAGCAGCGGCGTGCTTGCGCTCTGGCACCAGAGCCAGTCCGATGCCGTCATGGCCGAGATCGAGCGCCTGCGCCGCATGAGCGTGACCTCGGCCCAGGCGGCTTCGGCGGCTGCGCCCGACCCCCGGCTGAGTCAGACGTGGTTCGACTGCTGCACCCGCCGCATCGACGCGATGAAAACCGTCGAACACCGGCTGGCGGAAGAACTGCGCGAACTCTGCGCCCGCAAGATCGCGCAGGCGCGCGGCGAACTGCAGAAATACCACGAGGTGCTCGGCACCCTTGCGCCGCAAGCCGAAGGCGCCGTCTTCTTCGACGACACCGGCACGGAGGCCACGGCACCGGCCCAATACGGCCGGCACCTCGAACGCTCGGTGCTCGACATGGTGCAGGAGCAATCGCACCGGCTGCAGGCCATGAGCGAAGAGCTCGAAACCGTTCGCGCCTCCCTCAACGAGCGCAAGCTGGTCGAACGCGCCAAGGGCCTCCTGATGGCGCACCGCCGCATGAGCGAGAACGAAGCACACAAGATGCTGCTGCAAACCGCCATGAACCAGAAGCGCCGGCTCGTGGACGTGGCCGAGTCGATGCTCGCCATGGCCGACTACCTGCCCTTGGACACGGCATCGCGGCGCTGAGCAGCCGCCCGCATACGTTCGAAATGGTGCGGCGCACAACAAGCGTGCATGGCACCGACTTTCCGCCTCAGGTGCCCTGCGCACCCGCTGGCCGTCGTTCTTTTGCTGCCTATTCGATAGCAAGGCACTAGCAAAAAGCGGCCGGCAAAGCTGGCACGCAGTTTGCTGAAGTAGTACATGGACCCTCGGGTCCGAGGCAGGCGGCACCCAACGGCGGGTGATGCCCACCGAAATTGGACAAAGGCGTCCCCCATCCCGCAAGGGCTCGTTTTCGAGCAGCCCCTGCGCGGTGCGGGACGCCTTTTTCGTTTTTGTTCTTCCTTTTGTTTGTTGTTGTTCTTCAACCGGAGCCCGCCACATGACCGACCTGCTGAAAACCCGCCTCAGCCGCCGCCGCGTACTGCAAGCCGCCGCCATTGGCGCCGTGGGAATCGATCCCGCCCTGCGCGCCGCCGTCTGGGCCCAGGGCTCCGACAAGCCGGAAAAGGAAGAAGTGAAGATCGGCTTCATTCCGCTGACCGACTGCGCCAGCGTGGTGATGGCCTCGGTGCTCGGCATCGACAAGAAGTACGGCGTGAAGATCGTGCCCAGCAAGGAAGCCAGTTGGGCCGGCGTGCGCGACAAGCTCTCCAACGGCGACCTGGACATGGCGCACGTACTCTACGGCCTGGTCTACGGCATGCACCTGGGCCTGAGCGGCCCCAAGAAGGACATGGCCGTGCTCATGACGCTGAACAACAACGGCCAGGCCATCACGCTGTCGAAGAAGCTCGCCGACAAGGGCGCGGTCGATGCCGCCTCGCTCGCCAAGCTCATCGCCGCCGAAAAGCGCGAATACACCTTTGCCCAGACCTTTCCCACCGGTACCCACGCAATGTGGCTCTACTACTGGCTGGCCTCGGCCGGCATCGATCCGTTCAAGGACGTGAAGAACATCACCGTGCCGCCTCCGCAGATGGTGGCCAACATGCGCGTGGGCAACATGGACGGCTACTGCGTGGGCGAGCCCTGGGGCCAGCGCGCGATCATGGACGGCATCGGCGTGACGGCCATCACCACGCAGGACATCTGGAAGGACCATCCGGAAAAAGTGCTCGGCACCACGGGCGACTTCGTCAAGAAGTACCCCAACACCGCGCGCGCCGTGACCGCGGCCATCATCGAAGCGGGCAAGTGGATCGACACCGGCCTGCAGAACAAGAACAAGATGGCCGAGACCATTGCCGACAAGAGCTACGTGAACACCAGCGTGGACGCCATCAACCAGCGCATCCTGGGCCGCTATGTCAACGGCATGGGCAAGAGCTGGGACGACCCCAACCACATGAAGTTCTACAACGGCGGCGCCGTGAGCTTCCCCTACCTGTCGGACGGCATGTGGTTCCTCACGCAGCACAAGCGCTGGGGCTTGCTGAAGGAGCATCCGGACTACCTGAAGGTGGCCACCGAGATCAACCGCATCGACATCTACAAGCAGGCCGCCGCTGCCACGCAGACGCCGGTTCCCAAGGACGTGATGCGCACCAGCAAGCTGTTCGACGGCTCCGTGTGGGACGGCAAGGACCCGAAGAAATATGCCGACTCTTTCAAGATCCACGTCTGAGACGACTGAGGAGAAACACACCATGGTCAGTGCCGTCTTCCATTCGCCCCTGGATGCCTCGCTCCCTCTTCCGCGTGCGGGAGAGGGCCGGGGTGAGGGTTCGCCCCGCGCAGAAGCTGCCCCCCTCCCCACCCCACTCCTCAAAGTGGAGAAGGAGCAAAAGCAACGCACATCCATCGACCTGCGCGCCTTCTGGATGCGCGTGCTGCCGCCGCTCGCAGGCTTCGGCCTGCTGGTGCTGATCTGGGAACTGGTCGCCATGAAGAGCACCACCGGCTTTCCCTCGCCGCTGGCCACCTGGCAGCAGGCGCTCACGGTGTTCAGCGATCCGTTCTACAGCAAGGGGCCGAACGACCAGGGCGTGGGCTGGAACGTGCTCTCGTCGCTGCAGCGCGTGGCATTGGGCTTCGGGCTTGCGGCCGCAGTCGGTATTCCGGCGGGCTTTGCCATCGGGCGCTTCGAGTTTCTTTCGCGCATGTTCAATCCGCTGATCAGCCTGCTGCGCCCGGTGTCGCCACTGGCCTGGCTGCCGATCGGCCTGCTGGTGTTCAAGGGTGCCAACCCGGCTGCCATCTGGACCATCTTCATCTGCTCGATCTGGCCGATGGTGATCAACACCGCCGTGGGCGTGCAGCGCGTACCGAGCGACTACATGAACGTGGCCAAGGTGCTCAACCTCAGCGAATGGAAGATCTTCACCAAGATCCTCTTCCCCGCCGTGCTGCCCTACATGCTGACCGGCGTTCGCCTGGCGGTGGGCACCGCCTGGCTGGTGATCGTTGCGGCCGAAATGCTCACCGGCGGCGTCGGCATCGGCTTCTGGGTGTGGGACGAGTGGAACAACCTCAACGTCGCCAACATCATCATCGCGATCTTCGTCATCGGCATCGTCGGCCTGGTGCTGGAGTTCGCGCTCATCAAGCTTGCAACCGCATTCACGTTCGAAGAGGTGAAGTCATGAGCCGCACGGCCTTTCCGAAGGCGAATACCGCAGCGCTGCTGCGCGGAGGTTTCCAATGAATGATGATTCGAAGTACATCGAGATCCACAACGTCGAGCAGCGCTTCAAGACCGCCAAGGGCAGCTTCCTGGCGTTGCAGGGCATCAACCTGAACGTGGCCAAGGGCGAGTTCATCACGCTCATCGGCCACTCGGGCTGCGGCAAGTCGACGCTGCTGAACCTGATTGCCGGACTGACGACGCCCACGCAAGGCGTGCTTCTGTGCGCCAACCGCGAAATCAAGGGCCCCGGCCCCGAGCGCGCGGTGGTCTTCCAGAACCACTCGCTGCTGCCTTGGCTCACCTGCTTCGAGAACGTGTACCTCGCGGTCGAGCGCGTCTTTGCCGCCACCGAGAGCAAGGCGCAGTTGCGCGCACGCACCGATGCGGCGCTCGCGATGGTTGGCCTTACGCCTGCCGCGCAAAAGCGCCCCGGCGAAATCTCCGGCGGCATGAAGCAGCGCGTGGGCATTGCACGCGCGCTCTCCATGGAACCCAAGGTGCTGTTGATGGACGAACCCTTCGGCGCCCTTGACGCACTCACGCGCGCCAAGCTTCAGGACGAACTGCTCGGCATCGTGCAGAAGACGCAGAGCACCGTCGTCATGGTCACGCACGACGTCGACGAAGCGGTGCTGCTGAGCGACCGCATCGTGATGCTCACCAACGGCCCGGCCGCCACCATCGGCGAAGTGCTGAAGGTCGACATCGCACGTCCGCGCAACCGCGTCGAACTGGCCGAAGACCCGACCTATGTGCACGCCCGCAAGGCCGTGATCGATTTTCTCTACACGCGCCAGGCGCACGTGGAGAAGGTTGCGGCCTGACACCGCCGGCACGGCACAACCGGAGTCAGGACATGATGACCTGCAGGCTGTGCTCGTACCAGGCGGTGAGCCGCTCGAAGGTATCGACCAGCGCTTCGCTGGACCGCACCAGCGTGGCGCGGCCCTCGGGGCTCTCGAGCGCCTGCACGCCGCCGACCAGGCGCAGCCATTCGTCGCGCGCGGCCGCCAGCGCGGCACGGATCTCAGGTGAACTGAGGGGGGCGCGCTCCAGCTCGAGGAGCGCCGCCTCGAACTCGTTCATCGTCGGCAACAGGCGCTCGCGCGAAGCACCCGCGGCAAGCGCCGAGGCCAGCAACGCGTCCTTGGCCAGGCGCTGTGCACGCATGCGCTGCCGCCCGCAGATGTTGACGATACGCAGCGCACGCCGCGCGCCGGAGGCTTCGAGCGCATCGGTCAGCGCTTCTGCAGCGGCCAGCAGTTCGTCGCCGCGCTTGTCGATGTCGGCTAGCGCCTGCGGCACCGCCCGCGCCGCCAGCGCGGCGGAAAGCCCGCTCCACGCGGCCTGCACGTCGCCCAGCGCGCCCGCGCCCGGGGCGCCGAGCTCGAGGGTGGCCAGATGATCCAGGTTCTGCTGCACCCGCTCGACCGATTGCGTGCGCAAGACGCGTGCGCGCTGCACGTCGATGCCGGCAAGCATCTGCGCCGCAATCCGCACCAGCCGCTGCGACAGCATGCGCAGTTGCCCGGCGCGGTTGATCGCATCGGCCCACTGCGCGGCCTCGATCACCGAGCGCGACACCTCGCCCAGCCGCAGGTTGGCATGCATGGCCGCGCCGCGCAGCAAGCCGAAGGCCTCGTCCTCGCCGATGCCGCGGGACGACATCAGCAGGCCCTTGGCACGGTCGACCCATTTGCGTTCGTCCATGCGGGTGCGCAGGCCGTCGAGTTCGGTGCGCAGCGCGGCCTCGCGTTCTCGCCTAGCTTGCGCCAGCGCCGTCAGCGCGCGAAGCGAGGCGCCGTCGAAAGCTTGCATCGGCAGCCATGCGTGCACGCCGAGAGCAACCAGCGCTTCGTGCTGCGCGCTGTCCAGCGGCGCGCTGACGAGGCTCAGCCCGCAAGGAGGCATGCCCTTCCATTCGCCGACGGCATCGAGCAGCGCCTGCAGCTGCTGCGCCGGTGCGGGCAGCCAGGCCATCACCTGTTGCGGTGCAAGCGCACCCACCTTCTGCACCAGCGTGTGGCAGGTGCCCCGCTCGACGGCAACGACGCCGGCGCTCGCGAGCGCCTGCTGCAGAGGCTCCGGCAGCGGCGCGGATTCGGCGAAATCATTGGGCAGAACGACAAGAAGGGACATCATGGAAAAGCGGTTGGAGGCACGGCAAGCATAGGCCACGCCCGCGCGTTTGCGCAGGCACGTCTCTTGCATCGATCAGGGTGCGGTGTAACGAAGCACCGCTTTGGTGAGGCTGCAGGCTCCTGCATCCGTCCTGGCTGCGCAATGGCCGGGAAGCACCCCCACGCCGACAGCGTTCGCTGCCGGCATTCCGCCCCAACCCCGTCTGTCGACTCGGCCCTCCAAAGGCTGCGCCGCGGCATTTCGCACGATTGAACGCCATGTCCAGTTTCAGGACCTTCTTGCACTCAGGCCACGGCCCGACGCTGTTCGCGGCCTTTCTGTACTTCTCGTTCTCCTGCTGCATCTGGGTGCTTAACGGCGCCATGGCGCCGTTCATCGGGGAAACCTTCGATCTTTCGCCCGCGCAGAAGGGCCTGATGCTGTCCGTGCCCATCATCGCGGGCGCGCTCATGCGCTTTCCGCTGGGCATCCTCTCGCAATACATCGGCCGCAAGAACGCCACGCTGGTCGAAATGGGCCTGATCGCGGTCGCAATGCTGTTCGGCTTCTTCTTCGTGAAGAGCTTCAACGACCTGCTGGCCATGGGCGTGCTGCTGGGCATTGCCGGCGCCAGTTTCGGCGTGGCGCTGTCGCTGGGTTCGGGCTGGTTCCCGCCGCAGCACAAGGGCTTGGCCATGGGCCTGGTGGGCGCCGGCAACGTGGGCACGGCGGTGTCGGTGCTGGTGGCGCCGCCGCTCGCGCAATGGCTCGGCTGGCAGGCGGTGTACGCCGTGGCGGCGGCCGCCATTCTGGTGCCGATGGTCGTGATGGTGCTGTTTGCCAAGGAGCCGCCCGACGTCGACAGCCACGCGAGCTTCCGCGAGCACATTGCCTGCCTGTTCGAAAAAGACGGCTGGGTGTTCAGCCTGATCTACGGCGTGACTTTCGGGGGCTTCATCGGGCTCATCACCTTCCTGCCCTCTTATTACTACGACCAGTTCGGCGTGAGCAAGGTGCAGGCCGGTCAGCTCACCATGCTGGCGGCCTTCATGGGCGCGGCGGTGCGCATCGTCGGCGGCTGGATCTCCGACCGGTGGGGCGGCGTGAACACGCTCACGGTGGTGCTCCTGGTGGTGGCCGTCGGGCTGGTGCTGGTGGGCATCTCGTCGGCCTCGCTTGCG
This sequence comes from Variovorax sp. CCNWLW235, assembly GCF_037204085.1. Classification (NCBI taxonomy): domain Bacteria; kingdom Pseudomonadati; phylum Pseudomonadota; class Betaproteobacteria; order Burkholderiales; family Comamonadaceae; genus Variovorax; species Variovorax sp. CCNWLW235. The sequence continues at coordinate 54,123 of NZ_JBBCBW010000031.1, forward strand.
CTCACCACGCTGCTCCTGATCTTGTGCTTTGCCGCACTGGGCGCGGGCAACGGCGCGCTGTTCCAGCTGGTGCCGCTGCGCTGGCCCACCAGCACCGCCGTGGCCGGTTCGATGATCGGCGAGATCGGCGCGCTGGGCGGCGGCCTGGTGCCCAACGCCATGGGCCTTTCGAAGCAATACCTCGGCAGCTACGTGTGGGGCTTCGTGTTCTTCGGCGTGCTGTCGCTTGTCATGCTGGGCGTGATGCGCGTGATGCAGATTCGCTGGACCCGCACCTGGGCCGAAAAAGGTGGTCGTGCGCGCACCACGCCCTCACCGGCTCCATCCAAGTACACCGCCCCACCAAAGGCAACGCGGCCATGACCCTTGTCCGTTCGCCGTCAGCGTGGCAAGAACAGCAGCCACACCACGAGCAGTGCGTTGAACAGCAACGACACGGCGAGCGCGATCTTGTAGAGCGCGGCCGGGTCGCGGCGGATCAGCGGCGTGGCGGGCGGCGCACCGACCGGGCGGGAAGCGCCCCGCTCCAGGGCGAGCAGCATTTCCTCGGCGGTTTCGAAGCGCTCGCGCGGATCGCGGGCCACGGCCTTGCGCACCAGATGGTCGAGCCACACGGGCACATCGGGCCGCAGGCGCGAGAGCGCGGCCGGGTCGCGCCGGTAGCGCGCCACCTGGTAGGGCTCGATTTCTCCGTAGGGCAAGTGTCCGCCAAGCCACTGGTACAGCGTGACGCCGAGTGCGAACAGGTCGCTGCCCGTGTCGGCGGGGGCGCCCTCCCATTGCTCGGGGTTGATGTAGCTGGGCGTGCCCGCATGCAGTTCGCGTTGCGCCGCACCTTCGCGGCCCGACAGCGCCACGCCCAGGTCGAGAATGCGCCAGCGGCCGTCGTCGCCCAAGTGCAGGTTGCCGGGCTTGATGTCGCGGTGCACCACGCCGTGGCGGTGCAGCCGGCCCAGGGCCTTGGTCACTTCGATGGCCGCGGTGACCACCTCGGCCACCGCGCCACGCGCGCCGGACTTTCGCATCTGCTCCAGCGTGCGTCCGCCATGCCAGTCGAACACGATGTAGAGCGCGCTGGCGTTCTCGGCGCGCTCGTGCACGCGCACGAATCCACCGCTTCCCACGCGCTGGCCCAGCCAGGCTTCGTGCGCGAGCATCGCGCGCTCCTGCGGATCGCTGGCACGCGAGGGGTGCAGCGTCTTGAGCGCCACCAGTTCGCGCGTGGCGGCATTGCGCGCCTGGTAGAGCAGGTGCACGCCGGTGTCGGCCACCAGGGCGGTAACCACGTAGCCGTCGAGCACGTCGCCCACCTTCAGCAAGGGCGGCGGCGCCAGTCGGCGGCCGTCTCCGAGCTCGTCGTCCAGCTGCCGCGGATCGAGGCCGACGACGCGAATGACCAAGGCGGTCGCGTTGTCGCGTGTACCGGCCTCGAGAGCCGCGTTCACCAGCGCCTCGCTCGCCTGCTCGGCGCTGCCCTGCAAGGCGAGCGCGGCCAGCCGCTGAGGCTTGAGCACGCCGTGCACACCGTCGGACGTGAGCACGAAGCAATCGCCCACGCGCACGTCGCCCTGCGCGTAGTCGACACGCACCTGGTCGTCCAGGCCGATGGCGCGCGTCAGGCGGCTGCGCATGTCGGGATGTTCGAAGGCATGGTCCTGCGTGAGCGGCATGGCCGGCTCGCCGTCGGCGCGCACGCGCCATGCACGCGTGTCGCCCACATGCGCCAGCGTGTAGCTCTGGCCGTGCAGCACCAGTGCCGTCAAGGTGGTGAGCGCCGTCGCGCTGCCCTGGCGCCGGCGGTTGTGATCGGCAAGCCAGGCGTTCTGCGCCGCCACCAGGCGGTCGAGCGCGGCGGTCGGCTCCCAGGTGGCGGGCGTTGCGAAGTAATCGGCCAGCAGGCCCATGACAGTGGTCTGCGCCGCTTCCAGGCCGCGTCCGCCCGTGGACACGCCGTCGGCAATGGCGGCAATGAGCCCGCGCGACTCGTCCCCCGGCGGTGCGTTGACCGCACCGGCAAAGTCTTCGTTCACTTCGCGCGGTCCGCGCTGGCTGCTGTAGCCGATGTCCACTTCAAAGCTCATGGCGCCATTCTCCATGTGCTTTCCACGCACTTTGCACGCGCACCGCGTGCGTCCTTTGCTTGAAACGTTGAAAGGCCCCACCCCATGCACAAACTCAAGCTCGTGATGGTCGGCAACGGCATGGCCGGCGTGCGCACCCTGGAAGA
>NZ_JBBCBW010000032.1:0-54964 GCF_037204085.1 Variovorax sp. CCNWLW235
AATGTCGACATCCAATCCATCGTTGCACTTGGGATTTGAGACCGCCCTTACTTTCTTTTGGCGAAGCAAAAGAAAGTAAGTCCGCCGCCGGGCGGATATCCCGGCCTCGGAATCCAAAAAACCAACTAAGCCCGAAACCTCTTCCGAGTAAGCCCCAACGCCACCCAAAACGCAGCAACCGCATAAACAGTCAACACCAATGCATGCCGCCACCACTCAACAGGCCATTGATCCATAAAAAGAGGCCTAACCAAAGCCACAGCATTCGTCAACGGCAGCCAAGCCGCCACAGCCCTCACAGCAGAAGGCAACTGCTCCAACGGAAAGAACACCCCGCTCAAGAACATCATCGGCGTCATGAACAGCGTGAAGTAGTAAGTAAAAAAGTCGTACCCCTTCGCCAGCGCATTGAAGATCAGCGCAATGGACGAGAAGGTAATCCCCGCGCCCGCCAGCACCATCCACGCAACGATCAGCTTCGGACTGTGGCTGATGCCCAGCCCGAGCATCACGAACAAGATCGCGGTCACCGTGAAGATCGACTTGAACGCCGCCCACAGCATCTCGGCCAGCACGATGTCGTCGAGCCCGACAGGCGCGTTCATGATGCCGTCCCAGGTCTTCTGCACTTGCATGCGAGAAAAGGCGGAGTACAGCGCCTCGAAGCTCGCGGCGTTCATTGCGCTCATGCAGATCGAGCCGCTGGCCAGGAACAGGATGTACGGCACCTTCACGCCGTCCACCGACACCTGCCCCACCAGAGCTCCCATGCCATAGCCGAAGGCCACAAGCCAGATCAAGGGCTCGGCAATGTTGCCGATGAGGCTCGGTATCGCGAGCTTGCGCCACACGAGCAGGTTGCGCAAAAAAACCGGCCACCAGCGCAGCGAGAGCTCGGGCGCGCGCCATGCGGAACGGCCTGGGGGAGTGGCTGTCGTTGTTGTCGTCGTGGTGTTGTTCATCGGTTAGCCCTCCTCGCGAATCTGCCGGCCGGTGAGCTTGAGAAAAAGGTCTTCGAGGTTCGCCGGCCGATGAAAGGTGCGCAGCCGGCCATGCTGCGCCAGCGCATCGAGCAGGCGGCGCGCGTCCTGCGTGTAGAAGAACACGGTTTCGCCGCTCACCTCCACACGCGCTGCCAGCGCCTTGAGTTCGGGCGACTCGGCCAGCGATAGCGCGCCGTTGCCATACACCTCGACCACATCGGGCTCCAGGTGCTCGGCAATCAGGTCGCGCGGGCGCCCTTCGGCAATCTTGCGGCCATGGTCGAGCACCAGCAGGCGGGAGCACAAGCGCTCGGCCTCGTCCATGAAGTGTGTGGTCAGCAGGATCGACTTGCCCTGCTGCAGCAGCACCTGCAGCCGCTCCCACATCAGGTGGCGGGCCTGGGGGTCGAGCCCGGTGGTGGGCTCGTCGAGCAGCAGCAGCCTCGGGTCGTTCACCAGCGCGCGCGCGAGCGAAAGGCGGCGCCGCATGCCGCCAGAAAGCTCGCCGGGCTTTGCGTCCGCCTTGTGCGAAAGCGCCGCAAACTCCAGCAGCTGCGGCACGCGCTCGCGCACCTGCGCCTTGCTGAAACCGAAGTAGCGGCCGTACACCACCAGGTTCTCGGCGCAGCTGAAATCGGGGTCGAGCGTGTCGAACTGCGAGACCACGCCAAGCTGCGCCTTGATGGCCAGCGCGTCGCGCGGCATCTGCAGGCCCAGGGCCGAGATCTCGCCGCCATCGGGCGTTGTCAGGCCCAGGCACATGCGGATGGTGGTGGTCTTGCCCGCGCCGTTCGGGCCGATCACGCCAAGGCATTCGCCGGGCGCGATCTCGAACGACAGGTCGTCGACGACCGTGGTGCTGCCATAGCGCTTGAGGAGATGGCTGGCGTGGAAGAGGGGGGTGGAAGAGGAAGATTGCACGCCGGCCATTCTGGCCCAGGCACGCGAAACCTGCCGCCATCGCTTCATCCGATGGACAGCCCCGCCGAGTTCGGAGCAGCCGGCGCCGGGCCCTACATCCGCAAGCCGCTGAACTCGGTCTTCATCCAGTCGATGAAAGCCCGCGTGCGGGCCGGCAGCAGGCGCGCGCTCGGATAGATCACGCTCACCGGCCGCGGCGGCGGTTCGTAGTCTTCGAGCACCATCGCCAGTCGCCCTTGCGCCACGTACGGCAGCACCTGGTAAGAAAAGAAAGAGCCAAACCCCATGCCCGCGGCGCAGGCCTCCACAGCGGGCGCGAGGTGGTTGAATTCGAGCCGGTTGCTCAGCGTCACGTTCAGCGTCTTGCCGCCTTCATGGAACTGCCATTGCGGCGACGCGCCGATGCGGCCGCGGACGCACGGAGCGCCGGCAAGGTCGCGCGGATGCCGCGGCGTGCCGTGCTGCGCGAGAAAGCCGGGGCTCGCAGCCACCACGCGCCGGATGGTGCCGAGCGTCTGGGCCACCAGCGACGAATCCTCCAGCGGGCTGATGCGAATGCCGATGTCGATGTTCTCTTCCAGCAGGTTCACCGTGCGGTCGTACAGCAGCACGCTGCAGTGCACCTTGTCGTAGCGCTTCATGAAGCGCGTGATGGCGGGCGCCACGTACATGTGGCCGAAGAGCACGGGGGCGGTAATGGTGAGCTGGCCTGCGGGCTCGTGAGCCTCTGCCTTGAGCGCAAGGTCCGCCGCATCGGCTGCAAGCAGCACATCGCGCGCACTGGCCAGGTAATGGCGGCCCTCTTCGGTGAGCGACAGGCGACGCGTGGTGCGATGAAAGAGCCGCACGCCCAGGTGCGCCTCGAGTGCGGCCAGCGAGCGCACCACGGCGGGCAACGAGCTGCCCAGCGAGTCGGCGGCACGGGTGAGGCTGCCCTGCTCGGCAATCTCCACAAAGGTCTGCATGGCTTTGAAGCGGTCCATGGCGCGATTATTAAACCGAAAAATGCAGCAGTGAAATCCTGAAAAGGCTATTCATTCATTTATCGGATTAGAAAAGAATGCAGGCATCCCACGGCCACCGAGGAAATTCCATGAACGCAAGCACAGCCACCGCCCGCCTTCCCGCACAGCCCATCAAGCTCTATGGCACGCCGATCTCGGGCCACGTGCACCGCGTGCGGCTCTTTCTCTCGATGCTCGATCTCCCTGTCGAAGTCATCGATCTCGACCTTCGCCAGAAGGCCACGCGCACGCCGGAATTCCTCGCGCGCAATCCCTTCGGCCAGGTGCCGGTGATCGAAGACGGCGAGATCACACTGGCCGATTCGAATGCGATCCTGGTGTACCTGAACGAGCGATATGCGGCCGATCCGGCGCGCTGGATGCCGCGGGATCCGGTCGGCGCTGCGCGCGTGCAGCGCTGGTTCTCCGTGGCCGCCGGTCCGCTGGCGTATGGGCCGGCCGCGGCTCGCGTAATGGCGCTGTTCGGCCTGCCCGTGGACCCGGCCGAAACGGTGTCGCGCTCGCACTTGCTGCTGTCGGTCATGGAAACGCACCTGCAGCGCGAGGCTTTTCTCGCAGGCCCGTCGGCCACGCTGGCGGACCTTTCGAACTATGCCTATGTGGCGCATGCCCCCGAAGGCAGCGTGTCGCTCGAGCCGTATCCGCAGCTGCGCGGCTGGCTCGAACGCATCGAGGCGCTGCCCGGCTTCGTGCCCATGGTGCGTACGCCCATCGGGCTTGCGGCGGCCGCATGATCGCCGCGCCGTTCCACGCCGGCGAACGCGCGCTGCAAACGCTGGCGGGTTCGCGCGAGGTCATGGCCGCGGCCGGCTCGCGCGTGATACGCGACTTCATGCCGGACCAGCATCGCGACTTCTTCGCGCAACTGCCGTTCCTCGTCGTCGGCAGCATGGACGCGCAGCTGCAGCCCTGGGCCAGCGTGCTGGCGGCGCCGCCCGGCTTCGCGCATTCGCCGGATCCGACGCACTTGCGCATCGATGCGCTGCCTGCGGCGGACGACCCGCTGGCGGCCCAACTGGTGCAAGGGGCATCGCTTGGCCTGCTCGGCATTCAGCCGCACACGCGGCGGCGCAATCGCATGAACGGCGAGGTCGAGGCAATCGATGCCGCGGGCTTCATGGTGGAGGTGCAGCAGAGCTTCGGCAATTGCCCCAAGTACATCCAGGCGCGCGAGCCATTGTTCGCAGTGGGCCAGGCGGCAGGGTCGGCGCAGCGGCTCGAAGGCTTGGACGATGCCGCGCGCGCACTCATCGCGCGTGCCGACACCTTCTTCATCGCCTCGGCGTTTCCGCGGCAAGCGGCGGACGGCGATGAGGCCGATCCGGCGGCGCATGGTGTCGACGTATCGCATCGCGGCGGGCTGCCGGGCTTCGTCCGAGTCGGTGAAGACGGCGTGCTCACCATGCCCGACTTCACCGGCAACCGCTTCTTCAATACGCTGGGCAACCTGTCGGTTCATCCGCGCGCGGGGCTGCTGTTCATCGACTTCGAAAACGGCGAGCTGCTGCACCTGACAGCCACCGCGGAGATCGTGTGGGACGGCCCCGAAGTGGCGGCATTCGAAGGCGCTGAACGATTGCTGCGCCTGCGTGTGGAGCAGGTGCTGCGGCGTCCGGGTGCGCTGCCGCTGCGGTGGGGCGGCGCGGAACTGTCGCCGCACCTGGCCCGCACAGGCCGCTGGGTGGGTTGACGCCATCCGTCACCGGCGGCTCGAAAGGGCCTCTGGGTTCAGTCGAAGACCGGAATGCGCGCGTTGGCCGAAGGCCTGTAGTGCCAGCCGTGCTCGTGCAGCGTGTCCAGGTCGGGCACGCGCGCAAGCAGCGCCTCGAGCCCGGCGGCCGCGAGCGTGCAGGCCAGTGCCTGGCCGGGGCAGGCGTGCACCCCGTGTCCGAAGCCGAACATGCGTCGCTGTGCGCGAACCGGCATGAAGCGGTCGGGCTCGGCATTGGCTGCCGGATCGCGATTGGCCGACGCCAGCACCAGCAGCACCGCATCGCCTGGTTCCAGCGGCACGCCCGCGATGGTGACCGGCTGCGCCACGAAGCGCCGTGTGTTCTGCACCGAAGGATCGTGCCGCGCTGTCTCCTCGACGATGGCGTGCAGCCCGTCGCGTGTGCGTGCGGTAGCGCGCAACTCGGGCTCTCGCAGCAGGGCGACAAGGCTGTTGCCCAAGAGGCCGGCCGTCGCGTCGCAGGTCTGCGACAGCAGCCCGACCAGGTTGGCGAGCAACGCGCGCGAAAGCGGAGCGCCGACCGCACTGTCCGCAAGCACGGCCGCAAGCAGCGTGCCGTGCCTTGGCGGCGTGCCCGCGGCCAAGGCCTCGAAGCGCGTCATCAGCGCGCCGGCTGCGCTGCTGGCGCGCTGCAATTGCGCCTCGGTCGACAGCGGCGAGAGGCACGCGACAAAGTCACGCATCCACAGCTCGACCTGCGGCAACGCCTCGGGCGCAAAGCCGAGCAGGTGGGCGACCGCCTGGATGGGCATGGCAAACAAGGTGTCCGACAGCGATTGCTCCGGCACTTGCCGAGCGACCTGCAGCGCCGCGGCATGCGCAGCGCCAAGATCCAGCCCGGCCAGCGCGCGCTGCAATGCCGGCTTGTGTGCGGCATGCGCCGGACCGTCGTTCATCCGCACCAGGTGGCCGAACACCTCACCCGCCAGGCCGCCGGCAATCACGCGTGGCACAGGTTCTGCAACCGGGCGCACCCGCAAGGCGCCCGGTGCCATCAGCAGCGCCTCGATGACATCGGCACGGCTCGCAACCCATAGGCGGAGGCTTTCGTTCCATGCGAGCGGCGGCCCGGCACGCAGGGTTTCGTAGAAGGGATAGGGATCGGCATGCGTGACGGCCGCCACCGGGTCGGCGGGCATGGCTGGGAGAGAAAGGCTTGGATTCATGCCGCGCAGTGTGCAGTTGCAGTCGACGGCACACTTCGCCCGCGAACGAAGTGTCGGTTGCACAGGCGTCTTACGATAAAGGGATGAGCACTACTTCATCGCCGCGCGGGTCCGTGTCCGGAAACGCGGATGTCCAACTCGCCCGCCTGGCCGGCGCCATTGCAGAGCCGGCGCGCGCGCGCATGCTCAGCTGCCTGATGGACGGCCATGCGCGCACCGCGACCGAGTTGGCCTCGGTCGCCGAAGTGGCCGCATCCACGGCCAGCGCGCACTTGGCGCGGCTGAAGGACGAGCGGCTGGTCGAACTGCTGGTGCAAGGCAAGCACCGCTACTTTCGCCTGGCCGACGACAACGTGGCCGCGGCACTCGAAAGCCTCATGGTCGTGGCGGGCACACCGCGCGCCGCGGCGTTCGAGCCAAGCACGCCGAGCCGGCTGCGCACCGCGCGCACCTGCTACGACCACATGGCCGGTACGGCCGGCGTTGCATTGCACGACCGGTTGCATGCGCAGGGCTGGCTCAGCGGGCTGCAGAGCGGTTCGTACGAACTCACGCCCGAAGGCGCGGTGGCGCTGGAGAGCCTGGGTGTCGAGATCGATGCCGTGCGCCGCTTGCGCCGGCGCTTTGCCTGCGCCTGCCTCGACTGGAGCGAGCGCCGCCCGCACCTGGGCGGTGCGCTTGGCGCGGCGTGGCTTCAGCTGTCGCTGCGGCGTGGCTGGGTGCGCCAGGCACTCGACAGCCGCGAGCTGGCGCTCACGCCCAAGGCGCTGCGCGAACTGCCGGAGCTCTTTGCCTGAAGCGTGGCCTCAGGCCTTCAGCTTGAGCAAATAGATCATCGGGCCAGCCATGGCCAGGTCCAGTTCGAGGAAGCTCTCGAAGTCCTTGCCGGCCATCCAATACGAATCCCAGTTGTTGCGCTTGATGGTCTTGTTCCAGACATCGGCAGTGGTGGCACGGTGCACGGCTTCGAGCAGCACGGCCTTCCGGTCGTTGGGCACCTTCTTGCCGGTGAGCACGCCGCGCCAGTTGGCCAGGTCGGCGTCCACGCCCTGCTCGCGCACCGACGGAATGCCGAGGAAGGGCCGCTTCGACGACACGCCGATGGCGCGCAGCTTGCCGCTCGAGAGGCCCTCGCTGAATTCGCTGAAGCCCGAAATGCCCGCCACCGCCTTGCCGGTGACGAGTGCCTCGACCACTTGCGCGCCGCCCGGGTACGGCTGGTAGACCAGCCCCGCGGTGTTGCCGGCCACGCGCGCCAGCATGCCGGCGTACATGTGGTCGACGCCGCCCGCCGAACCGCCGGCGATGATGGTCTTGGCCGCATCGGCGCGCAGTTGTGCGATCAGGTCCTTGGGCGTCTTGATGGGCGAATCGGCCTTGACCGCCACCACTTCGTAGTCGCTGGTGAGGCGCGCGACGGGCGCAACCTGCGCCATGGTGACGGGCGGCTTTTGCAGCGCCACCGCGCCGACCATGACCATGCCGCTCATCAGCAGGGTGTCGGGGTCGGCATCGTATTTCTCGACGTACTTGGCCAGCCCGATGGTGCCGCCCTTGCCGCCGATGTTTTCATAAACCACTTCGCCCGCCGCGCCCGAGGCGAGCAGTGCGGCACCGAGCGCGCGGCCGGTCTGGTCCCAGCCGCCGCCTTCGTTGGCCGGAATGACGATGCGCAGCTTGGAAATGAGCTGCGGCTCGGCGGCGCCCGCCGGGCGGGACCACAGCGCGGCGTGGCCGGCACCCGCGACCGCGGCTGCGCTCGCCATCCATGCATTGAAGTTGCGGCGAGAAAGGCTCGCGGGCGACGAACTAGGCATTTCGTTTCCATTTGTTGGCAGAAGTAACCAATGATGTCCGCGAAATGAGTCTGTCACCTACCTGTCGAAGTAGGTAAAAACCCTAATGAGTGTTAAATATTACTGAAAAGCGACCTCGGCGAAGCTTCGGAGCTTGCGGCTGTGCAGCCGGGTCGACCCCTGTTCGCGAAGGATGTCGATGGCCCGCATGCCAATGCGAAGGTGCTGCTCCACCCGCTCGCGGTAGAAGTGGTTGGCCATGCCCGGCAGCTTGATCTCGCCGTGCAGCGGTTTGTCGCTCACGCACAACAAAGTGCCGTAGGGCACCCGAAAACGGAAGCCGTTGGCGGCGATGGTGGCGCTTTCCATGTCCAGCGCCACCGCACGGCTCTGGCTGAAGCGGCGCTGCGGCTGATTGCCCGGCAGCAGCTCCCAGTTGCGGTTGTCGGTGCTCGCCACCGTGCCGGTGCGCATGATCTTCTTCAGGTCGGGACCGGTATAGCGCGTGACGTCGGCCACCGCTTTTTCCAGCGCGAGCTGGATTTCGGACAGCGCCGGAATCGGCACCCACAGCGGCAGCTCTTCGTCGAGCACGTGGTCCTCGCGCACGTAGGCGTGGGCCAGCACGTAGTCGCCGAGCTGCTGCGCATTGCGCAGGCCCGCGCAGTGGCCCAACATCATCCAGGCGTGGGGACGCAGCACGGCAATATGGTCGGTAATGGTCTTGGCATTGGCCGGCCCCACGCCGATGTTCACCATGCTGATGCCGCTGCAGTCCTCGCGCACCAGGTGGTAGGCCGGCATTTGCGGCAGGCGGGGGGGCGCGGTGCCCTGGCTGCCGTCGAGCAGGGCGCCAAAGTTGGTGCTCGCACCCGCGGGCAAGCCGCGGCGGCGCGTGATCACATTGCCGGGCTCGATGAAAGCGATGTACTCGCTCTTCTCGTCGGCCATGGCTTCATGGCCCAGCCGCACGAACTCGTCGATGTAGAACTGGTAGTTGGTGAACAGCACGAAATTCTGGAACCACTCGGGCGCCGTGCCGGTGTAGTGCCGCAGGCGGTGCAGCGAGTAGTCCACCCGCGCCGCCGTGAAGAGCGACAGCGGCTGCGCCTCGCCGGCCTGCGCTTCGTAGGTGCCGTTGGCAATGCCGTCGTCCATCACGCCCAAGTCGGGCAGATCGAACACGTCGCGCATCAGGGCGCGCCGCTCGTCGCTCATCGTGCCTTCGATGTGGTCGTTCTCGGCAAAAGAGAAATGGATCGGGATCGGCTGCGTGCTGGTGCCGACTTCGATCTCGACCTGGTGGTTTTCGAGCAGCAGCCGGAACTGGTCGAGGTAGTAGCGCGAAAAAAGGTCGGGCCGCGTCAGCGTGGTCTCGTAGCGGCCCGGCCCCGCGACAAAGCCGTAGCTCAGGCCGGCATTGGCCGGCGGCGTGTGGCGCGACACCGTGTGCGTGTGCACCCGCACAAAGGGGTAGCAGGCGCGCACGCGGCCGGGCAATGCCTCGCCGGCGACAAAGCGCAGCATCGATTCCCTCAGGTGCGCAAGGCCGCCCTGGTAGATGGACTTGACCTGGTCCAGCGCCGCGGTGGCGTCGTTGAAGCGGGCGGGAGCGACGAAAGTGGGCATGTGGGGCATGACGGCATTGTGCAATGCCTGTGCCGCCGCATCAGTTGATGTCGCCTCGCAGGTATTCGCGCAGCAACGAGCCCGCCATGGCCGGCTCGCGCTGCAATATCAGCTGCATCTTGCGCAGCACCATGTCGCAATACGTGGCCGGATGCGCTTCCCGCCACTGGATGTCCTTGGTGCGGGCGGCATCGTCGCCGAACTCACCTTTCATCTGCTCCATCACCAGCCGGTATTCGGTCTGGAGGGCTTGCAGTTCGATGCGCGGGTCTTTGCGGGTACCGTCGTTGCGCATGCCTGCCGATGCGGAGGCATAGATGTCCGCCACGGCCTTCATGAAGGCGGCGTTGCTCGCCTCGCTCAGCACCGGTTCCGAAAGCGGGTGCGGCGCGCCCGCAATCGGGTGCAGCGTGCGAACGCACTTCTGCGCGTCGGCCATCTTCATCTGCTGCAGCACGTCGCCCATGAGGTGAGCCCACATCAGGGCCGTGGCTTGGTCGGCAAAGCCCAACCGCTCGCGAACCAGCCCCGCGAACAAGGGGCGGATGCGCACGAAGGCGTCCGCGACGCTCGCTCCGCTTGCGACTTCCTTGGCCAGCGCCGCCTGCACCTTGACCGTATCGCTCGGTGAGTATTTTTCGATCGCTTCGTATGCGACGTTTGCGTGCAGCTGTTCCTGGAGTTTGATCTCGGGGTTGATGCGTGACTGCACCGATGGCAGCCGGGTGATGCCCCAGGTCGCCGCCGCGAAGATGGCGAGGAACAAAAGAAATTGCCGCACCAGGCTGCCGTCCTCGGGCGCCTGATTGCGGTTGGAGACGCCCACCACAACGCCGGCAATCACTGCGCACACGGGCAACAGCATCAGCACGACGGCGTAGCTCAGCCACAGGCTCGCCTGCTGGCCGGGAGGAATTGCGAACATGCTGCTGCCGTTCATCGTCGGTCTCCGGTTTTCTTCACGATGCCTTGGCGCCAAGCAGGCCCACGCGCCAGCCGGCATCGCGGAGCAACCGGTTGGTCCTGGCGCTCAGGTAGAGCAGGGCGATCAGGTTCACCAGCGGAACGAAGGCCAACACCATGAACATGATCTTCCCCGAGGGGCCCTGGCCCAGCCCCGAGCAGATGCGCAGGATGCCGAACAGGCTCACCGCCGCCACCGCGATGTACAGCGCCGAGCCGATCAACGGCGGAATCGATCCCCCGCGCGCGGCGGCCGAAAGCACGAAATTCGCGATCAGGCAGTAGATGAGCATCTTCTGGCCGCCGGCGACGAGCGCGAGAGACTCTTCCTGTTCGTCGTAGAGGTTGTTGTCGGCTTCGAGGGAAGGCTGGCGGTTGGACGATCTGTCGGGCGGCCTGTACGGGCTGCCGGCCGTGGCAGTGGGCGCGGTCGCCGGCGCGGCTGCGGGCAGGGCGCCCAAGACTTCCCAGCCGCCCGCGCCGAAGATATACAGAAAGCTCGACACCCGGTGCTCGCCCGCCGCGTCGTGCAGGCGAGAGGCCATGCGCGCGAGTTCTTCTGTCGCGGCGCTGTCGCCGGCATCCGCGAAGAACAGGCTGCCACGCCGCGGGATGGCTGCGACCACGCCCCTGGGAAAAGCCTGCAACTGGGTGCGCCAGAAGCCCCGGTCCAGCAGGTAGCTGGCGTCGGTGTCGGCATCGCCCCGGCCGGTGAACTGATAAACGCCCAAGCCGAACAACCCGTGCTTGGGCGCGCCGCGCGCCCGGCGCGTGTTTACGGTGACCTGCGTCATCGCAAGCTGGGGCGTCAGGCCCAGGCGTTCCAGGTCGGCCTGCTTGGCGACGGCATTGGTGCCGTCGGACGCGGTGAACATGAAGCGCAGCTGCATGTCGCCCAGGTAGTCGTAGACAGCCGGCGGGTTGTCGCCGTCGATGGCCGGCGCGCCGAGCTGCTCGGTTCGCGGCCCGCTCGCCTTGCCGCGCTGGAATGCGACCGACAGGTTTTCGCGCAGGCGAAGGGCGGAAACGCTCATGACAGGAACCTTGGAGACGAAGAGAGTGGGACAACTGCGGGTCGCGCATTGTGCCCGGACGCGAACCGACTAACCTCGGGCGATCTCCTCGAACGAACATCCCGAAAGGTGAAGCAATGAAGGTCGCAGTGATGGGCGCCGGCGCGGTCGGCTGCTACTACGGCGCGATGCTGGCGCGCGCGGGCCACGAAGTGGTGCTGATCGGGCGCCCGTCGCATGTGGAGGCCGTGCGCGCCAACGGGCTGCGGCTGGACACCAGGGCTTTCGATGAGAACGTAAGGCTCGATGCAAGCACCGAAGCCAGCGCGGTGCAGGGCGCCGGCCTGGTGCTGTTCTGCGTGAAGTCCACCGACACCGAGCTGGCCGCGGCGCAGATCGAGCCGCATCTTGCGGCCGATGCGCTGGTGCTCACGCTGCAGAACGGCGTCGACAACGACGAGCGCGTGCGCTCGGTGCTGCCGCGCCACGAGGTGGCAGCCGCCGTGGTCTACGTGGCCACCGAGATGGCGGGGCCGGGCCATGTGAAGCACCACGGCCGCGGCGAGCTGGTGATTGCGCCGTCGCGTGCCAGCGAACAGGTGGCGCAGCATCTTGCAGCCGCGGGTGTGCCGACGCAGATTTCCGGCAACGTGCGCGGCGCGCTCTGGGCCAAGCTGGTGTTGAACTGTGCGTACAACGCGCTCTCGGCCATCACCCAGCTGCCGTACGGCGAACTCGCAAAAGGCCAGGGCGTTGACGATGTCATTCGCGACGTGGTCGATGAATGCCTTGCCGTTGCCAAGGCCGAAGGCATCGTCATACCCGGAGACACCGGTGCCGCCGTGCGCGGCATCGTGCAGTCGATGCCCTCGCAATATTCATCGACCGCCCAGGACCTTGCGCGCGGCAAGCCGAGCGAAATCGACCACCTCAACGGCCTTGTGGTGCGGCGCGGCGAGGCGCTCGGCGTGCCCACGCCGGCGAATCGCGTACTGCTGGTGCTGGTGAAGCTTCTCGAAGGCAAGCAGCAGCAGAAGCCAGGGGTCTAGCCCGGCATCGGTTCGCGCATCGTCACGAACTCTTCGGCCGCCGTGGGATGGATGCCGACGGTGCTGTCGAAAAGCGCCTTGGTGGCGCCCGCGCGCATGGCCACCGCAAAGCCCTGCACAATTTCGCCCGCATCGGCGCCCACCATGTGCAGGCCGACCACGCGGTCGGTCGCCTTGTGCACCACCAGCTTCATGAAGGTGCGCTCGCTGCGGCCCGAAAGCGTGTGGCGCAGCGACTTGAACTCGCTCGAGAACACCGTCACCTCGCCGAACCTGGCGCGGGCGTCGATCTCGGTGTAGCCGCAGGTGCCGATGTTCGGGTGCGTGAAAACCGCGGTCGGAATGTATTCGTAGTCGAGCTTGCGCTTGCCCTGGCCGAACAAAGAATCGACCACCACCATGGCCTCGGCCAGCGCGACCGGCGTGAGGTGCACGCGGGTGGAAACGTCGCCCACCGCGTAGATCGACGGTACCGAGCTGCGGTAGTTCGCATCGACCGCGATCGCGCCGCGCTTGTCGAGCGCAACGCCCGCCGCCTCCAGGCCGAGCCCCTGGGTGTTGGGCACCCGGCCGGTGGCAAAGAGCACCGTGTCGGCCTCGACCTGCTGGCCGCGCGCCAGGGTGACGACCAGCCCACCCTGGCCACGCGCAATCGACGCCGCCTCTACGTTGAGCCGCACGTCGATGCCGGCCTTGCCCATTTCATGTGCGACGAACTGCCGCACGTCGTCGTCGAAGCCGGTGAGCAGGTGTGCGCGGCGATGCAGCTGCGTCACCTTGGCGCCCAGGCCGTTGAAGATGGATGCGAACTCGCAGGCGATGTAGCCGCCGCCCACCACCAGCAGGCGCTTGGGAAACGGGTCGAGATCGAACATCGCGTCCGAGGTGGCGACGTGCTCTCGCCCCGGAATCTCCGGCACGAAAGGCGTGCCGCCGGTGGCAACGAGCAGATGGCGCGCGGTGTGGCGCTGGCCGTCGATTTCCACCGTGTGGCCGTCGACCAACTGGGCCCAGCCCGTGATCAGCCTGACGCCCGAGTTTTTCAGCAGCGAGGCATACACGCCGTTGAGCCGCTCGATCTCCTTGGCGCGCTGGGCCTTGAGCTGGCCCCAGTCGAACTGCGGTACCTCGGGCAGCTTCCATCCGTAGCCCGCGGCTTCCTCGAACGATTCGGCATAGCCGGCGGCGTAGCTGTAGAGCTTTTTCGGAATGCAGCCCACGTTGACGCAGGTGCCGCCAAGGTCCGCCGCTTCGGCCAGGCCTACGCGCGCGCCGTGCTGCGCCGCCATGCGCGCTGCCCGTACGCCGCCGCTACCGCCGCCGATGACGAAAAGGTCGAAGTCGAATGTGCGCATGTGAAGGGTGCTCCTTGCCGGCGACTGTAGCCGCCGGCGGGGAGTACCGGTTTTCGCGGGTCTTGCGCGGGGCGATGCGCCGTCGCGCGCCCGGCGTTCAAGGCTGCTGCGTATCCGGGGAGCCCCTCAACCGGCGCCGTTCGTCGCTTCCGCCGCGCTGCCCGGGCGGAGGTTGGGGCTGCGCTTGCTGGGGCGGCGGCGCAAAGCCGCGTTGCTGCTGCATCGCGCGCACCTGTGCCTCCTGGGCCTGACGCATCGCGTTCTGTTGCGCCTGTTGCTGCGCCAGGGCCTGTTGCTGCATCTGCACGGCGCGCTGTTGCATCTCCTGCTGCTGGCGAATCATCTGCTGCTGGGCCAGCGCCTGCTGCGCGGCGCGTTGCTGCTGTTGCTGCACCTGCATCTGCTGGGCTTGTGCCTGGGCGGCGCGCTGCTGCAGTTCCTGCTGTTGCCGCTGTGCCTGTTGCTGCTGGAGTTGGAGCTGTTGTTGATGCTGCTGTTGCTGCCACTGGTTCTGGTTGGCGCGCTGCTGCCACTCCTGCTGCTGGCGCTGGCCCTGGCCCTGCTGCCGCTGCCACTCCATTTGCTGCTGCTGTTGTTGCTGTGCCGCCTGCTGTTGCGCCGCGCGCTGCTGCATGGCCTGGACGTTCTGTGCCTGCTGCATCTGCTGGACTTGCCGCGCCTGTTCATACTGGAACTCTTGCTGCTGCCGGGCTCGCAGCTGCGGCGGCGGCTGCATCGCGGCGGGCCGGCCGAAGCCGCCGCCAAAGCCGTGCATCGGAATGCCGGGGGCCGGCGCAACCGGCACGCGCGCAAAGCGGTCATCGGGCAAGCGCACCAGGTCGCGCCGGCCGAAAGGGCCACGGCCGAAGCGGTCGGCCGGCACCACGGTCACGGCGCCCGGCATCCGCTGGTTGGCATAGAAGTCGTTGCGCATCTCGGCCTGCCGGTTGCGGTAGGCGGCCATGCGGTTGACGCGATCGATGTAGCGAGGGCTCGCGCTGTAGGCGGGGCGCCATTGTTCGCCCGGTGCAAGCGGGAACCAGCCCACGCCGCTGCGGCCGTCGCCGATCTGCAAGGTGGCGTTCACGCCGCCGCTGCCGCCGCCCACAAAGCCGACCAGCGCGGGCGAATACACGGGCCGTGCGGTGGCCTGCCCCGGCACCCAGGCCCAGCGCGGACCCACGCGGGCCCAACGGCCGTAGTGGAAGGGCGCAAAGCCCCAGGGCGCGGCATCGACCCAGGTCAGGCCCCAGGGCGCGACGTTCACCCACTGGCCGTCGCGGTAGGGCGCCCAGTCGGCGTCCACGTTGCGCGGGAACCAGACGGCGCCGTAAGAGGGGTCGTTCTGCCAGTCGCCGTAGTTGTCGAGCTGCTGGTAGCCCACCACCTCGCGCGACACGTAGCGCGCGGAAACCGACTGGTCCTCGATGCGGTTGCGCTCGGCCACCCAGGCGTCGAAGCCGCCGTTCTGCGGCGGGAAGCTGTTCACCGCGGCAAGGTCGCGGCCGGACACGGTGAGTTGCTGCCGCGCGCCCAGTGTTTGCGATTGGCCGTTTTCGCCATGGAGCGTCGCGCGGCCAGAGGCCACGGCGACCCAGGTGGTGCCGGCGGACGGGTCGGCCGAAATGCGGTATTCGCCGGGCGCGTCGATCACCACCGCGAGGTTGCCGGTGTCGACCTCGACGCGCTGGCCCGAAAGATCGTCGCGCACGCGCAATTGCAGGTTGCCCTGGTTCGCGGTGATGCGCACGGTGTCGTCGTCGAGCTCGGAAAATTCGACATGCGTCTGCCCGTCCATCCGCAGTGCCGCCGAGCCGATGTGAACCTCGGCGCGCGCGTTGCGGTCGGTCCAGAGCCGGTCGCCGCTGGTGATGGGGCGGTTGGGCTGCGCGTCGTACCAGCTGTCTTCGCCGGCCGGCGCAAAGCTCACGGTGCCTTGCTGCAGGTTCAGTCGCGCCACACGGCCGGGTGGGTCTTGCTGCGCGCCGGCCGCCGCGCCAAGACACAGCAGCGCCAGGCCGAGCAGCCATCGGTGCAGCGGCCGGTGAAGAAGGGAAAAGGCGGGGCGGTTCATGGGTTTGTCTCTGGTTCGCGGGACCGGATGAAAGCGATGCACATGTAACGCGCGAGAATCCGCTGCCGCTGTCAGCGCATGTCCCCTGCTTGGTGAAGCGCACGCACATTCGGCAACCGCTTGTAATGAGGGACTCAGCATGAAAAACGACAACAACCCAGGTGCATCGGGCAAAGTGCGCTACCGGAACCATAGCAAATCCTGCGGAATGGCGGCGCTCGCCCTCGGTGCGGCGATCTTCATTGCGGCGCCGGGTGCCGACGCCCAGCTGGCACGCAAGCCGTCTTACTACCAGCAGCAGAACAGTAGCGCGGGTCCCGCGGCCGCCCGCCCCGCAGCGCCCGCGTCGCTGCCCATGCTTCGCAGCCGGGGCGATTTCGACGCCCTGGCGCGCGTCTACGACGCCGGCACGCCGATGCAGCTGGCCCACGTGCTTTTCGCCGTCGACCGCCGGGCCAAACCGGTGCGCACCTATTACATCGACACGCCGCGCTTCCAGCTGCATGTTCGCTTCGTGCGCGACACCGGCCTTGCGCCCGGCGCGGGCAAGCGCGAGATCGACCGCAACTATCTTGTGCCGGACCGCCGCTTCCTGTTCGGCACGCTGAGCTGGCAGCAGAACATCGGCACCTTCACCTACGAATTCTGGGAGGGCGACCAGCTCACCCCCGCGCTGCTGCGCCAGGCCGATGCGCAGGTGAAGGCCAGCTTCTTCGCACCGGTCAAGTTCAAGACCAATTCGACGCTGCACGAGCGTGTCGCAAAGGAAACGGGCATCGACTTCGTCAGCCAGGAAGCGCTGATCCGCGAGCAGCCCTACATGCCGATGAACCTCGGCACGGCCACCGGCCGGGTGCGCATCGTCGACGAGGCTTCGGGCGCGAATGTGCTGAATGCGCTGCTGCCCGACGACATTGCCGTGCTGCGCCAGGTGCCGATCAGCCTGCCGCCCGTGGCCGGCGTGCTGACCGAGCGGCCCTCGACCGCGCTTTCGCACGTCAACCTGCTGGCCAAGGGCTGGGGCATTCCCAACGCCTATGTGCGCGACGCCGCGGCTGTGCTGCGCGAGCATGAAGGCCAATGGGTGGCACTGAAGGTCGCGGCCTCGGGCTACCAGCTGCGGCGCCTCACGCCCGAAGAGATTGCGGCGCTGCCGCCGCGCAATGTGCGCACCGCGGCCATCGGAGCGGTGCCCGGCGGCTCGAAATCCGCCAGGCCCGACCTGCGCGAAGCCCGCCTGCTGCCGCTTGCGAATCTTCGCGCGCGCAACAGCGCGCAGTGCGGCTCCAAGGCGGCGAATCTCGGCGCCGTGCTGGCCGCGCGCATTCCGCAGACCACGGTGCCCGACGGCTTTTGCATTCCGTTTGCGCACTACGACCGCTTCATGCGCGCCAATGACCTGGCCGGTCGCATCGTGCGCATGCAGCAGCAACCCGGCTTCGCGAGCGACCCGCAGGTCCGGCAGAAGGCGCTGGCACAGTTACGCGATGAGATCGTGCAGTGGCCGGTCGATGCGGCCACCGCGGCGGCGTGGCGTGCCGCCTGGCAGTCGCAGCTTGGGGGCGGCGGCGTGTTCGTGCGCAGTTCGTCCAATTCGGAAGACCTGCCCGGCTTCAGCGGCGCGGGGCTCTACAGCACGGTGCCCAACGTCAAGACAGGCGATGCGCTCGAGCTCGCGGTGAAGAAGGTGTGGGCCTCGGTGTTCAACCCCGAGGCGTGGGAGGCGCGCAGCGCCGCCGGCTTTGGCGCCGAGTCGGTGGTGATGGGGGTGTTCGTGCAGACCGCCATCGATTCGACCAACGCCGGCGTGATGATCACGCGCGACCCGTTCGACGCCGGGCATCCGCACATCACCTACATCTCGGCCAAGCGCGGCATCGGTATCCGCGTGGTCGAAGGCAAGCGCGTGGCGGAGCAGGTCATGTATTCGAGCTGGTCCAAGGCCATCCAGGTGCTCAGCCGCTCCGCCGAAGAGACTGCGCTGCAGCTGGACAAGGACGGCGGCGTGAAGGAAGTGCCCGTGGAAGTGGGCCGCCACGTGCTGACCGACGAACTGGTGGTGCGGCTCGCGAACGTGGGCGCGGCGGTGAAGCGCACCTTCAACGGGGTCGATCAGGACATCGAGTGGGCGACGGTGGGCGACAAGATCGTGCTGCTGCAGGCGCGGCCCTATGTGGAGCGGCGGCGCTGAGCTGGCTGCCGGCAACGTTGTCAGCCCGGCGTGGCGCGCGGGCGGTGGCCCGCCAGCGTGTTGAGTGGAATGCGCAGGTAAGCCACGCCGTTGTCGTCGGGCGGCGGCAGCCGGCCGCCGCGCACGTTGACCTGCATCGACGGCAGGATCAGCGTGGGTACTTCGAGCGTGGCATCGCGCGCAGAGCGCATGCGCACGAACTCGTCTTCGCCGATGCCGTCGCGCACGTGGATGTTGTGGGTGCGCTGCTGAGCCACCGTGCTCTGCCAGCGGGGCTCGCGCGTGGCGGGTGGGTAGTCGTGGCAGACGTACACGGTGGTCTCTGGCGGCAGCGCGAGCAGCCGGCGCATCGAGCGGTAGAGCTGGCGCGCGTCGCCACCCGGAAAGTCGGCGCGCGCGCTGCCCAGGTCGGGCATGAACAACGTGTCGCCGACGAAGACCGCATCCTGCACGAGGTACGCCATGTCGGCCGGCGTGTGGCCGGGCACGCGCAGGGCCTGCGCCTCGATCTCGCCGATGCGAAAGCGCTCGCCATCCTTGAAAAGGTGGTCGAACTGGCTGCCGTCGGGCAGGAAGTCGCGCTCCAGGTTGTAGAGGCTGCGGAAGGTCGCCTGCACGGTGCGAATGTGCTCGCCGATGGCGATGCGCCCGCCGGCCTGCGACTGCACATGGCGCGCGCCCGAGAGGTGGTCGGCGTGCGCATGGGTCTCCAGAATCCAGTCGACCTGCAAGGCTTGCGTGCGCACGTACGCCAGCAGGCGGTCGGCCGAGACGGTGTCGGTGTGGCCGGAGCGGAAGTCGTAGTCGAGCACCGGGTCGATGACGGCGGCGCGCTTGGTGGCGGGGTCCCAGACCACGTACGACACCGTGCCCGTCGCAGGGTCGAAGAACGCCTGGGTGATGGCGCGGGGCGTTGTCATGGGCATTCCTTTCGAGAGCAGGGGCGAAAGCTCGCTCAAGCGATATATATTATATGAATTGATATAATATAAATTATCGAACTGAAATTGTCTCCATGAAAGCTTCCACTCTCGTCATCGATCCCACGCAGTTGCGGGGCGCGGCCGGCCAAGCGGTTGCCGTGCTCAAGTTGCTGGCCAACGAAGACCGGCTGCTGCTGCTGTGCCAACTCTCGCAGGGCGAGATGTGCGTGAGCGACCTCGAAAGCGCACTGGGGATCCGCCAGCCCACCTTGTCGCAGCAACTGTCGGTGCTGCGCACCGAGGGCGTGGTGAATACACGCCGCGAAGGCAAGAACATCCACTACAGCGTGGCCGACCCTGCGCTGCTCGAGATCCTTGCGGTGCTGTACCGCCTCTACTGCCCGAAGGAGAACTGAAGATGTTCACCATCGACGAGCCTCACTTCACGCCCTGCGCCGCGCTGGCCGGCGGCGTGCTCATCGGACTTTCCGCCACGATGTTGGTGCTGCTCAACGGGCGCATCGCCGGCGTCAGCGGTGTGCTGGGGGGCTTGCTGCGCCCCATGAAGGGCGACGTGGTCTGGCGTGCGGCCTTCGTGCTCGGGCTGGTCGGCGCGCCGCTCGTGTATGGGCTGCTCACCGCGCTGCCCGCGGCGCAGATCGACGCAGGCTACGGCACGCTCGCACTGGCCGGCGTGCTGGTGGGCGTGGGCACGCGCTATGGCGCGGGCTGCACCAGCGGCCACGGCGTGTGCGGGCTCGCGCGCCGCTCGCCGCGCTCGTTGGCCGCCACGGTGGCCTTCATCGCCGCGGGGGTCGCCACGGTGTTCGTGATGCGCCACCTGCTTAATCTGTGAACCGGGAGGCTGGCATGTGGACCGCCCTTGCTTCTTTGCTCGCCGGCCTTGTCTTCGGGCTCGGCCTCATCGTCTCCGGCATGGCCAATCCGGCCAAGGTGCTGGGCTTTCTCGACCTGGGCGGGGCCTGGGACCCGTCGCTTGCCTTCGTGATGGCCGGCGCGGTGGCGGTGAGCACCGTCGGCTTCCTGCTGGCAGGCCGTCGCAAGGCGTCGTTGTTCGGTGGGCCGATCACGCTGGCCGGCGTGCGCCACATCGACCGCCGCCTGGTCGGCGGCAGCCTGCTGTTCGGCATCGGCTGGGGCATTGCGGGCTTCTGCCCCGGGCCTGCGCTGGTTTCGCTCGGCTCGGGCGAGGTCAAGGCGCTGGTCTTCGTGGGCGCCATGCTGTTGGGCATGGGCCTGTTCGAAGTGCTCGAGCGCCGCCGTTGAGCAGCGGCCCGCGCCGTCCGCTTACTTGTACAGCAGCTGCGGCAGCCAGAGCCCGATCTGCGGCCAGATGTACAGCAGCACGATGGCCAGCACCTGGATGCCCATGAAGGGCAGCATGCCCAGGAAGATCTGGTTCAGCGTCACGTGCGGCGGGCTCACGCCCTTCAGGTAGAACGCCGCCATGGCCACCGGTGGGCTCAGGAATGCCGTCTGCAGGTTCATGGCAACCAGCAGGCCGAAGAACAGCGGATCGACGCCGAAGTTGTCGAGCAGCGGAATGAAGATGGGCATGAAGATCACGATGATCTCGGTCCACTCCAGCGGCCAGCCCAGCAGGAAGATGATCACCTGGCTCAGCACAAGGAACTGCACCTTCGTGAGGTTCATGCCCAGCACCCACTCTTCCACCAGCGCCTGCCCGCCGAGCAGCGCGAACGCGGCAGAGAAAATGGCCGATCCCACGAAGAGCCAGCACACCATGGCCGAGGTCTTGGCCGTGAGGAACACCGATTCCTTCAGCACCGACAGGTTGAGCCGCCGGTAGGCCGCCGCCAGCAGCATGCCGCCGAGCGCACCCATGGCCGCCGCCTCGGTGGGCGTTGCCAGGCCCAGCACGATCGAGCCGAGCACCGACAGGATCAGCAGCACCAGCGGGAAGAACGAGGCCAGCAGCATCTTGAAGATCTCGAGCCGCGCGAAGCTCAGGAACAGGTAGAACAGCGTGACCATCGCGCCGAAGATGGCGAAGGTGACCCACCACCAGGTGGGCGCGGGGCGCACCGATGCGCCTTCTGCCGCGGGCGCGTCGGCGGCGGGCGGTTGCGCCGGCGCCGCCTGGGCCGGCGCGGCAGATTCGGCGGATGCGCCCGGCGGTTCCGCGAGCGGGCCGGAAGAGGGCGTGTCCTCCGACGGCGGCTCCTGCAGTCCGCCCTCGGCCGGTGGTTCCTGCAGGCCTCCGGTGGAAGGCGGCTCCTGCAACCCGCCTGTGCTTTCGCCTTGCGCCGGGTTGCCGCTGCGCGTGGCGCCGATCTCCTCGATCTCGTAGCGCGCCTGCGCCTCGATGGTGGTCACGGCCTTGTAGCTGAAGCCGGCGAGCAGCAGAAAGATCACGCCGGGCATGGCAACGATACCCAGCTGCCGCAGCACGTGCGAGAAAGGCACGTCCGCATTGCGCCGGCCTTTCAGCAAGCCGACCACCGCATGTGCGGCGGGGCTGTCCGCCAGCCGCTGCGAGAGCGGGGTGAGCGGCACGGCCCGTTCCGCCTGCGACAGCGGCGGCGCCCATTGCGGCTTGAGCCGCGCAATGATGATCACGTACAGCACATAGAGCGACGCGAGCATCAATCCGGGAAAGAAGGCGCCCGCATACAGCTGCACCACCGAGACGCCCGCCGTGGCGCCATAGACGATCAGCAGCACCGAAGGCGGAATCAGGATGCCCAGGCACCCGCCCGCGGTGATGGCACCCGCGGCCAGCGGCACGCTGTAGCCAGCGCGCAGCATGGCCGGCAGCGCCAGCAGGCCCATCAGCGTGACCACCGCGCCCACGATGCCGGTTGCGGTGGCAAAGATGGTGCAGGTGACCAGCGTGGCCACGGCCAGTGCGCCCGGCAGTCGCGCGAGCGCCAGGTGCAGGCTCTTGAAGAGCGACTCGATGAGGTTGGCGCGCTCCACCAGGTAGCCCATGAAGACGAACAGCGGCACCGCAATGAGCACGTCGTTGGCCATGGTCTTGTAGGCGGCTTGCACCATCAAATCGAGCGTGCGATGCCAGTCGCGGTCGTACGCCAGCCAGGTGAAGAGCATGCCCATGCCCATCAGCGTGAACGCGGTGGGAAAGCCCAGCATGATGGCCACCACCACCAGCGAGAGCATCAAAAGGCCCAGGTGGCCGTTGGTGATGGTGTCGGCGCTCACGAGCACCGCGCCCGCGCCGATCACGATCAGCGCCATGAACGAGAGGCCGAACCAGAGTTCGCGGCGGATCATCGTGCGGCCTCCTTGGAAACCACCACGCGGTCGAGTGCGGCAATGTCTTCGTCCTTGACGTTGACCATTTCCTTGAGCTTCTCGACGTCGACCTCTTCCACGTCCTGCTCGCGCGAAGGCCACGCGCCGTCGCGGATGCATTGCACGCAGCGGATGATCTCGACCACGCCCTGCAGCAGCAGCGTGAAGCCGGCGAGCGGAATGATGTACTTGAAGGGGTACAGCGGCAGCGGCTCGGCCGAAAAGGTCTGCTCGCGGATGGCGAACGATTCGCCCGCATAGACCCAGCCGGCCCAGGTGAGCGCGACGATGCCGGGCAGGAAGAAGATGATGTAGAGCACCAGGTCGACCAGCGCCTGCGTACGCGGCCGGAAGAAGCCGTAGAGCACGTCGCCGCGCACATGGCCGTTCTTGGAGAGCGTGTACGCGCCGGCCGTCATGAACATGGCGCCGTACAGCATGATCTGCGCGTCGAGCACCCAGGCATGCGGGTGGTTCAGCACATAGCGCGAAAACACCTCCCAGCTGATCAGCAGCGTGAGCAGCAGCGCGCACCATGCGAAGGTCTTGCCGATCCAAGTCGAGAAACGATCGACGGCCAACAGGAAAGATTGCATCGAAAAGAACTCCTCGCTGCGGCCGGCGCAGCATGGGCGGGCACGAAAAGAGGGCACCGCGCCGGGTGCCCTCGCATCACCGGATCGGCGTCAGGACTTCTTGGCCTTCGCGCCGAAGTAGTGGTTGTAGGCCATCTTGAAATCGACCGTGTAGTCGTTCTGCCACTGGCCGGCGCGTTCGGCAAAGGCCTTCTGCGAGTCGAGCACCTTCTGGAACATCGGGTTCTCGGCGGCCTTCTTGGCCACGGTCTTGTCCCATGAGGCCAGCTGCGCGCGCAAGATGGCATCGGGCGTCTTGTAGAACTTGATGCCGGCCTTCTTCAGCTCGATGTAGTCCTGCGAATTGCGCTGGATGGCCTTCCAGCTCATGTCGGCGCTGGAGGCCTGCACCGCATAGTCGATGATCGACTTGAGCTCGGCCGGCAGCGCCGCGAGCTTGCCCTTGTTGAAGAGAATCTCGAACTGCTCGCCCGACTGGTGAAAGCTCTGCAGCATGCAGTTCTTGGCCACGTCCGGGAAGCCCAGCACGCGGTCGCTCGATGCGTTGTTGAACTCGGCCGCATCGATCAGCCCGCGGTCCAGCGCCGGCACGATCTCTCCGCCCGGCAGCGGGTTCACGGCCGTGCCCATGTCGGTGAACACGTCGACTGCCAGCCCCACGGTGCGGAACTTCAGGCCCTTCATGTCTTCGACGCGTGCCACCGGCTTCTTGAACCAGCCCAGCGGCTGCGTGGGCATGGGACCGTAGAGATACGACACCACGTCCAGGTTCAGGCTCTTGTAGATTTCCTCGATCAGCGCCTTGCCGCCGCCGTAGTTGTGCCAGGCCAGCACCATGTTGGCGTCCATGCCGTAGCCGGGGCCCGACCCCCAGAGCGCGAGCGCCGAGTTCTTGCCGTACCAGTAGGCCACCACGCCATGGCCGCCGTCGAGCGTGCCCTTGGCAACGGCGTCGAGCAGCTGGAATGCGGGCACGACGGAGCCGGCCGGCAGCACTTCGATCTTCAGGCGGTTGCCCGCCATGTCATTGACCTTCTTGGCAAAGTCTTGCGCGTATTCATGGAAGATGTCCTTGGCCGGCCACGTGCTCTGGAAGCGCAGCGACGTGGTCTGCGCCATGCTGACCATCGGCGCCGACATGGCGCCCGCAGCCACGGCGGCGCCCTTGAGCAGGCTGCGGCGGCGGGGTGATTTGCTCTCTGTCATGTTGTCTCTCTCCATACAAGTTCTGACTGAAGAAACCCTGCCCGCCTTCTTGGCGCTATGTTCGGCAGGCCCATCCGCATCTTTGGCGCGCTGGAATATGCGACAAACAGGGTTTTCACGAACTGGTGAAAAATTCCATCATCCGGCGGGGCCGCAGGGGTAGCGTAAAGACGCGGCCCACTGCGTAGGTAGCCCCGTCCATCGAAAGGACTCAAAGACATGACTGAACCCGTTGGGGAAAAGGGCTATGCCGGCGACGTGACGCCCGAGCAGGCCGCACAGTGGATGGCAAGCGGCGAGGCCGTATTGGTAGACGTGCGCAGCGACGCCGAGCGTGAATGGGTCGGCTACGTACCCGGCGCCGTGCCGCTCGCCTGGAAGCAGTGGCCGGGCATGACGCTCAACCCGGCCTTCGACGGCGGCATCCGGGCCGCGGGCGAAGACGGCAACAAAAAGCTGGTGCTGCTGTGCCGCAGCGGCGTGCGCTCCATTGCCGCCGCCAGGCGCGCCACCGAACTGGGCCTGGAGGCGTACAACATCCTCGAGGGCTTCGAAGGCAATCCGGACGACAACGGGCACCGCGGCGTACTTGGGGGCTGGCGCAAGCGCGGGTTGCCTTGGAAGCAGAACTAGGGTCGGGGTTTGAGTCCGAGGGGCTAGTTCAGGGCGGCGCCCCCGCCGAGGGGGTACCTTTCTCCGCGAATGTCCCCCGGCCTGCGGCCTCCTCCTTTATTTCGCTGCGCAAGGCACCCCGCCAGCGGGTGCGTTGCACAGAGCAGTCGTTGATCAGCGTTGCACCAGCAGCGTGTCCAGGTGCACAGGGCATCGGGTGCTCCCCGCAGCGAAATAAAGGAGGAGGCGAAGCCGGGGGACATTCGCGGAGGGGAGTACCCGGTGGCCTTTGCACACGCCCTGAACAGCAGCGCCAAAAACAACAGCACAAAAAACAAAAGGCCCACCGTTCCCAGTGGGCCTTTTCATCGGCGAGCTGAATCAGGTCAAAGCGTCGGAATGCGCAGCTTCTGCCCCGGATAGATCTTGTCCGGATGGCTCAGCATCGGCTTGTTGGCTTCGAAGATCGCGTTGTACTTGTTGGCATCGCCGTAGTACTTCTTCGAAATGGCCGACAGCGTGTCGCCCTTCACCACGTCGTGGTACTGCGCTGGCGGTGCGGCCGGTGCGACCAGGTTGTTGTCCACGCTCGTCACATTGGCGACGTTGCCCGCGGCCAGCCCGGCTTTCTCGCTCGCTTCCTGCGACGGTGCCTGGCCGGCCAGCGTGACGACGCCAGTCGCGGCCGTGTAGGTCACTTCCAGGCCCGTGAGACCGAGATTTTGCGTCTCGATATAGGTCTTGATGGCAGCCGCGGCCTTGGTGTTCGCGTCCGGCTCGGCAGCCTGAGCCGATGAACCGCCGAACAGCTTTTCTCCTGCTTCCTTGATGAAACTCAGCAAACCCATGGGGTACTCCTTCTGCCGTGGTTATTGGGAATCGCGACTGTAACGGCGGCAAGTGACCGTGGCGCGTAGTCCCTTGCCGCAAGTGCAAGCGACGGTAAGCGACATAAAGTCGCAATAATCCCGCCCATGGCATCCCCCTTCCTCGCGATCGACATCGGCAACACCCGCCTCAAATGGGCTCTCTACGATGGCGCGCGTCCAGGGGCCACGCTCCAGGCGCACGGGGCCGAGTTTCTCGACCACATCGAACGGCTGGCCGAAGGCCCGTGGGCCGACCTGCCCGCGCCCGGCTCCATGCTCGGTTGCGTCGTAGCCGGCGATGCGGTGCGCCGTCGCGCCGAGGAGCAGATCGTCGAGCGCTTCGAGTGCGCGCCGCGCTGGGTCGTGGCGAGTGCGGCCGAGGCCGGCATCGTCAACGGCTACGACCATCCGACGCGGCTGGGCGCCGACCGCTGGGTGGCGATGATCGGCGCGCGCCACCGCATGCTGGGCACGGGGCCCGCGCGGCCGATGGTGGTGGTGATGATCGGCACGGCCGTCACGGTGGAGGCCATCGACGCCAGCGGCAAGTTCTTGGGCGGATTGATCCTGCCGGGCCACGGCATCATGCTGCGCGCGCTCGAATCGGGCACGGCCGGGCTGCACGTGCCCACGGGCGAGGTGCGCGAATTTCCCACCAACACCAGCGACGCGCTCACCAGCGGCGGCACCTATGCCATTGCGGGGGCGGTCGAGCGCATGGTGCAGCACGTGCGCTCGCACTGCGGCGCCGAGCCGGCCTGCTACATGACAGGCGGCGCGGGCTGGAAGATGGCGCCCGTGATGAACGGTGATTTTGAACTCGTCGAAAGCCTGATCATGGACGGCCTGCTTGTGATTGCCCGCGAGCGGGACGGCGGCTGAGCTTTTTCTAAAGAACTCAGGGCCGCATCAGCGCTTCGGCCACCGCGTGGAACGCGGGCAACGTGAGCGGATCGTTCCCCGCATTGGCCGCCACCGGATGCGCCGCGTAGCGCACGATCACCATCTCGGCCTTCGGGTCGACATAGATGCTCTGCCCGTGAATGCCGCGCGCCATGTAGGCACCGTGCGGGTTGTTCGTCACCCACCACATGTTGCGGTACGACCAGCCCGGCAGCAGCGCGTAGCCGGCCTTGGCAAACTTGGCCGCATCGCCGCCGCGCTGGATGTCTTCGACCACGGCTTTCGGAATGGCCTGCTGCCCGTTGGTCGCACGGCCCCCGTTGCGCATGGTCTCGCCGAAGCGCGCCAGGTCGCGCAGCACGGTGTTGAGCCCGCCGCCGCCCGACTCGGTGCCGATGCGATCGACCATGAAATAGGCGTCTTGCTCGGCACCGATGCGGCGCCAGATCTTTTCGCTCAGCAGGTCGGCGAGCGGCTGGTTGCTGACGCGGCGCAGGATCCAGGCGAGCACCTCGGCGTTGACTGTCTTGTAGGCAAAGGCGGCGTCGTGCGCGCCTTCCTTCTGCAACGTGGCGAGGAATTCGTAGAACGACTTCGGGCCTGCGTAGTTCGCACCTTGGGTCAGCATGCCGCCGGCGCGCGCATAGTCCCAGACCTCCGCTTTCGGGTCTGCGTAGTTCTCGGAGTAGCGCACGCCGATGGTCATGTCCATCACCTGGCGCACCGTTGCGTCGCCATACGCCGTGTCCTTCAGTTCAGGAAGGTATTTGGTGACGGGTGCCGAAGGGTCGAGCTTGCCTTCGTCCGCCAGGATGGCCGCCAGCGTACCCACGAAGGACTTGGTGACCGACATCGCGATGTGCGGCCGCTCGGGCGTGAGTGCGCCGAAGTACTTTTCATAGACCACGCGGCCGCGGTGCATTACCAGGATGCCGTCGGTGTAGGTGCGCGGAATCATCTGCGCGAAGGTCACGGTCTCGCCGGTACTCCCCAGGGGCTTGAACGTGACGGCTTCGATGTCGCTGCGCGGCGCCGCCGGCAGGGGGCTCGGCGCACCGCTGCCGCGCCACACATTGGCGGTCGGCACGGTTTCGCGCACGTGCGAAAAGCTCCAGCGCGTGCGCGGAAACACGCCGCCCGCCGGGTTGTCGAAGGTGATCAGCTTGTCGGGCGGAGGCGGAAAGCCCTTCATCCAGCCCATGGCCTCGACCGAAGTGGCCGCGGGATCGGGAGGCGCGGCGGGCGCGGGCGTCTGGGCGTTCGATGAGGTGTTCACGGCAATCAGTGTGAAGGCGGCGGCGAGCGCCGTGCGTTGGAAAAAGGACATGGGCAAGGCTCCTCCGCAAGCATTCATCATCAACGGCCGCTGAAGCGCGCGGGCCGGCGCTCGACGAAGGAGCGCACGCCTTCAGCCGCATCTTCGCTGTTCGACAGGCGCTTTTGTGTTTCGATGAATTCCGACACGGCGGCGAGCGGCCCTTGCTCCACGGCCTTGATCACGTTGAGCCGGGTGGCCACCACCGCCAGCGGCGCCTGCGCCGCAATGCGCTGCGCAACGGCCAGGGCCGCCTCGAGCTCCTGACCGGCGGGCACCACCTTCTGCACGAAGTTGAGGCGATAGGCCTCGGCACTGTCGAACTCGTCGGCCGTGAGCAGGTGCAGCATTGCGTTGCCCACGCCCGCGCGCTCGGCCATGCGCAGCGTGGCGCCGCCCGTGGCCATGATGCCGCGCTGCACTTCCATCTGCGAGAAGCGGCAGTTGTCGGCCGCCACCACGATGTCCGCGCCCAGCATCAGCTCGATGCCCACCGTGAAGCAGATGCCCTTCACCGCCACCACCATCGGCTTGGTGCGGCGGCGGTAGCCGGGCAGGCCGAAGTCGTGCGGCTCCACCAGCCCGGCGGGAATCGCCTTTTCGCCGCGCTTCATGTACTCGGTGACCGCCGGCAGGTCCAGGCCCGCTGTGAAGTGGTCGCCGAAGGCATGCAGCACGCCCACGCGCAGGTCCGGGTCGTCGTCCAGCCGGGTGTAGGCCTCGGCCAGTTGCTTGAACATCGGCGGCGTCCAGCCGTTGCGCTTGGCGGGGCGGTTGATGCCGATCAGCAGCACATGGTCGAAGACCTGCGTGTCGATGCAGCCTTCGGCGGGTGGCATGGTCGGAGTGATGGGCGTGGCGGTCATGTGCTTGTCTCCTTGTGTTTTTATTCTTGCCGCGCTCAGTAGGTGTACACGCCGCGTCCGGTCTTGCGGCCCAGCTGGCCGGCCGCGACCATCTCCTTCAGCAACGGGCAGGGGCGGTACTTGGAGTCTCCGAACTGCTCGAGGTAGACCTCCATCACGGCCAGGCACACGTCCAGGCCGATCATGTCGGCCAGCGCCAGCGGGCCGATGGGCTGGTTGCAGCCCAGCTTCATGCCGGCATCGATGTCTTCAGCGGTGGCAATGCCTTCGGACAGCACGAAGAAGGCCTCGTTGATCATCGGCACCAGGATGCGGTTGACCACGAAGCCCGGTGCGTTCTTCACCGTGATGGGCGACTTGCCGAGCTTCTCGGCCAGCGCCTTCACGGCGTCATGCGTGGCGTCGCTCGTGAGGTAGCCGCGGATCAGCTCCACCAGGGCCATCATCGGCACCGGATTGAAGAAGTGCATGCCAATGAAGCGGTCGGCACGCGAGGTGGCGGCCGCGAGCTGGGTGATGGAGATCGACGAGGTGTTCGACGCGATGATCACTTCGGGCGCCAGCATGTCGTCGACCTGCTTCAGGATCTTGAGCTTGAGCGCATGGTTCTCGGTGGCGGCCTCGATCACCAGCTGCGCGCTCTTCAGATCGTCATAGTTGGTCGAGCCCTTGATCAGCGCGAGCGCCGCGGTCTTCTGCTCGGCCGTGAGCTTTTCTTTCTTGATCAGGCGGTCGAGGCTGCCCGAGACGGTGGACAGGCCCTTGTCGATGGCCGCCTGGGCGATGTCGACCATCACCACGTTGACGCCGGCCACCGCGCAGGCCTGTGCAATGCCATTGCCCATCGTTCCGGCGCCGATGATGCCGACGGTCTGGATCGTCATGAGAAAACTCCTTGGATAAATAAAACTGGGTAAGGGGCGGGCGGCGCGAAGGCCGCCACCGCTGCAGGAGATCGATTGTGAAGCAGCCCCGCCGGCCCGCTGTTGCCGCGAGTGACACGGCCGCCACCGGGTGGCTTACAGTGCGGCGATCGCTTTTTCCCTTTCTCTTTTTCGACTCCGACCATGACCACCCTCGGCACCCCTCTTTCTCCCTCGGCCACCCGCGTGATGCTGCTCGGCTCCGGCGAGCTCGGCAAGGAGGTGCTGATCGCCCTGCAGCGCCTCGGTGTTGAAACCATCGCGGTCGACCGCTACGAGAACGCGCCCGGGCAGCAGGTGGCGCACCATGCACGCACCATCACCATGAGCGACCCCGAGCAGCTGAAGGCGCTGATCGAGGCCGAGAAGCCGGCGCTCGTGGTGCCCGAGATCGAGGCCATCGCCACGCCGATGCTCCAGCAACTCGAAGACGCCGGCGTGGTGCGCGTGATTCCCACGGCCCGGGCCGCCCGCCTCACGATGGACCGCGAAGGCATCCGCCGCCTGGCCGCCGAGACTCTGGGCGTGCCGACCAGCCCCTACAAGTTCTGCGACTCGCTGGCCGAGCTGCAGGCCGCGATCGACGCCGGCATTGGGTACCCCTGCATCGTCAAGCCCGTGATGAGCAGCTCCGGCAAGGGCCAGAGCAAGATCGACGGCCCGGCCGACGTGCAGAAGGCCTGGGACTACGCCATGGCCGGCGGCCGCGTGAGCCACGGCCGGGTGATCGTCGAAGGCTTCATCGACTTCGACTACGAGATCACGCTGCTCACCGTTCGCGCCAGGGACGCGGCCGGTGCGGTGCAGACGCAGTTCTGCGAACCCATCGGCCATGTGCAGGTGAGCGGCGACTATGTGGAAAGCTGGCAGCCGCACCCCATGGCGCCCGCCGCGCTGCAGAAGGCGCAGCAGATCGCGCAGGCCGTCACGGTCGACCTCGGCGGCCAGGGCTTGTTCGGCGTCGAGCTGTTCGTGAAGGGCGACGAGGTCTGGTTCAGCGAAGTGAGCCCGCGTCCGCACGACACCGGCATGGTGACGATGGCCACGCAATGGCAGAACGAGTTCGAGCTGCATGCGCGCGCAATCCTCGGCCTGCCGGTGGACACGTCGCTCAAGAGCCCGGGTGCCAGCGCAGTGATCTACGGCGGCGTCGACGCCACCGGCATTGCGTTCGACGGCGTGGCCGAGGCGCTGCAGGTGCCGGGCAGCGACATCCGCCTGTTCGGCAAGCCCGAGAGCTTTGCCAAACGCCGCATGGGCGTGGCGCTGGTGCATGCGGCCGACACCGACACCGCCCGCAAGCTGGCCAAGGAAGCCGCCTCGCGCGTGAAGCCGCGCAAGGCCTGAGCGGCACCAACCCCGGCATAGCCGGCGTTACAGCCAGTTTTCGCAAGCGGCGCCGGGCGCGTGCGGGCATCGTGCGGAGGAGATCGGGCGAACAAACATCGGCCCGACCCACCGGAGACACCATGCTGCACCCCCAGGCCCGCGCCTTGCTCGACTTCATCGAGGCGCGCGGCATCCCGCCGACCCACACGCTTTCGCCGGCCGAGGCGCGCGCGTTCTATCGCGACCGGCGCGCCGCCACCCAGCCCGAAGCCCCCCAGGTCGCCCAGGTTCGCGACCTGAAGGCCGAAGGGCCGCACGGCGCCATCCCGATGCGCCTCTATCGCCCGCTGGGTGCCGCGGCCGATGCGGCGCTGCCGGTGCTCGTGTACTTTCACGGCGGCGGCTGGGTCATCGGCGACCTCGACACGCATGACGTGCTGTGCCGCTCGCTCGCCAACGGCGCGGGCTGCGCGGTCGCGTCGATCGACTACCGCATGGGCCCGGAGCACCGCTTTCCGGCCGCCGTGGACGACGTGCTGGCCGCCACCCGCTGGGTGCGCCGCGAGGCCGGTTCGCTCGGCCTCGATGCCGGCCGGCTCGCGGTGGGCGGCGACAGCGCGGGCGGCAACCTTGCGGCGGTGACGGCCATTGCCGCGCGCGATGCCGGCGACTTGCCCATCGCCTTCCAGCTGCTGATCTATCCCGCCACCGACATGCGCCGCGGCCATCCCTCGCACCAGGCCAACGGCCAGGGCTACCTGCTGACCGGCGACACGATGACGTACTTCCACGACCACTACATCGACGACGCCCGGCACGACCTCGACTGGCGCGCGTCGCCGTTGCTTCACGCCGATCTCTCGGGCCTGCCGCCCGCGTTGGTGCTTACCGCCGGCTACGACCCGCTGCGCGACGAAGGCATGGCCTACGCCGAGGCGCTGACGGCCGCCGGCAACCGCGCGGCGTATGTCTGCTTCGAGCGCCAGATCCATGGCTTCATCACCATGGGCAAGGTGCTCGACGAGGCCGGCACAGCCATCGCACTGTGCACCGCCGAACTCCGCCGCGCGCTTGCGTTGGCCTAGGGAAAGTCCCCGCGCAAATGAACGCCGCGCCGCCGGCCCTCGCCGCTACGATCCAGCCAACGCAGTGCCGGCCCTTGGCCAACGGCGGCCCGATGCAGGAGACAGACACCATGCAGCGAACGAAGACGACGCCGCCGGCAAGCGGCGGCGCGCAGAGCGGGGAGCGCCTGATGTGGCTCACGCACCAGCGCGTGTTCTACGCCGGGCTGCTCGGCGCGGCGGCCGAACGCACGATGGGCGGGCATGGCGTGTACGTGTCGCCCGCGGGCGCGCCGCCGAACCGCCTGCGCATCGGCGGAGGCGCCTGGCAGACGGGCGAACTGCTGGTGGTGCCGCCGCAGGTGCCGCACCGCGTGGAAAGCGCACACCCGCTCATCTTCAACCTGCTGATCGAATCGGAATCGGTCGATCCCGCGCGCCTGCCTGGGTTTATGCAGCATTGCGGGCCGGTCGATGCGCCGGCGTTCGTGCAGCGCATGCGCGATGCGCACACGCACCTGCTCGCAGCCTCGGGCCGCCAGAGTTTCGACGGCTTCGATTTCGACCGCCTGTTCTTCGGCGAGGCGCTGGCCCCTCGGGAAATCGATGCGCGCATCCGCAAGGTCATCGACGCCATCAACGCCGACCCCGCCGCGCCCACTTCGGCCGAAGACTGCGCGGCCTCGGTGCACCTTTCTTTCTCGCGTTTTCTGCACTTGTTCAAGCAGGAGACCGGCATGGCGTTTCGCGCCTTCCGGGCCTGGAAGCGCGCGCGGAGCCTGCTGCGCTACGTGCGCCAGACCAGCACGTTGACCGACATTGCGCTGGACACCGGCTACCCTGATTCGACGCACTTCAGCCATTCGATCCGCCAGGTCTACGGACTCAAGCCCAGCGACATCGTGGCGGGATCGCGCCGTCTTGCGCTGCACGACGCGGCCGGCGGCTACAGGCAGTAGCGCAAAAGAAGAGGCCGCATGCAAATACTCCAGCTCCTGCTGTCGGGCATTGCGCAAGGCTGCATCTATGGGCTGATCGCGCTGGGTTTCGTGCTCATCTACAAGGCCACCGAAACCGTGAGCTTTGCGCAGGGCGACCTGATGATGCTCGGCGCCTTCGGTGCGTTTGCCGGCATGTCGCTGTTCGGCATGCCATTCTGGCTTGCGGCGGTGCTGGCGCTGGTGGCCATGGCGGCTTTCGGCGTGCTGCTCGAACTGGTGGTGATTCGCCCCATCCTCGGGCAGCCGCAGTTCTCCATCGTGATGCTCACCATCGGCATTGCCTACGTGGCACGCGGGCTCATCACCATGGTGCCGGGCATCGGCACCGACACCCACACGCTGGCCGTTCCGTATAAGGACCAGATCTGGAAAGTGGGCGAGCTGGTGGTCAACCTCGAGCAGCTCGCCATCATCATTGCCACCGCCATCCTCTGCGGGCTGCTGTTCGCGATGTTCCGCTACAGCAAGCTGGGCATTGCGATGCAGGCCTCTTCGCAGAACCAGCTCGCGGCCTACTACATGGGCATTCCGGTGAAGCGGCTCAACGGGCTGGTGTGGGGCCTGGCGGCGGCGGTCGCGGCCATTGCGGGCATGCTGCTCGCGCCCATCACCTTCGTGCACGCGAACATGGGCTTCATCGGGCTCAAGGCTTTTCCGGCCGCGGTGGTGGGCGGGTTCGGCAGCCTGCCGGGTGCCATCGTCGGCGGGCTTGTCATCGGCATCGTCGAATCGTTTGCCGGGTTCTACCTGCCCGATGGGTTCAAAGACACGGCGCCATACATCGTCGTGCTGCTGATGCTGATGATCAAGCCCAATGGCCTGTTCGGCGAAAAGCTGCGCAAGAAAGTCTAGTCCGACATGCGCTTCATCTTCAAGACCAGCTACGACCAGGACATTCGCCTCGCGCGGCACGGCGGCCATATGTTCTGGTACGGCCTGCTCGTCGCTTTCCTGCTTGTTGCCCCGTGGGTGATCGACGAGTATTGGCTCGCGCAGCTGACCTTCGTGCTGATCTACGGCATCGTCGGATTGGGGCTGATGCTGCTCGCCGGCTTCACAGGGCAGTTCTCCATCGGGCATGCGGCGTTTCTCGGCGCTGGGGCCTATACGCAGGGGGTGCTGACCAACATGGGCGTGCCGTTCCCCATTGCGCTGCTCGCGGCCGCGGCGCTGTCGGCGGCGGTGGGCGTGGTGGTCGCATTGCCGGCCTTGCGCGTGAAGGGCATCTACCTTGGCATTGCGACGCTGTCGTTCGGCTTCATCGTCGAAGAGGTGTTCGCGCGCTGGGAGAGCGTGACCGGCGGCAATGCGGGGCTGCACGTGAAGTCGCCGCAGCTCTTCGGCTGGTCGCTGGGCTCGGGCGAGGGCTTCTACTTTTTGTGCCTGGTGGTGGCGGTGCTCAGCACGCTGGGCATTTTGAACCTGCTGCGCTCACCAACGGGGCGCGCCTTCGTCGCCATTCGAGATTCCGAAATTTCGGCGCAGAGCATGGGCATTCACCTCGCGCGCTACAAGACGATGTCGTTTGCGATCTCGGCCGCGCTCGCGGGCTTGGGCGGTGCGCTGTATGCGCACAAGCTCAGCTTCATTTCGCCGGACCAGTTCAACATCCTGCAGTCGATCGACCTGCTGCTGATGGTGGTGATCGGCGGACTCGGTTCGGTGCACGGTGCGTTCCTGGGAGCGATCTTTTTGATTGCAATGCCGCAGCTGATCTCGATGGGCAAGGACTGGCTTCCGGCCGTGGTGGGCCAGGCGCCGGGGCTGCAGGGGCTGGTTTACGGCCTGGTGCTGATCGCGTTTGTGCTGTTCGAGCCGTTGGGCCTGTATGGGCGTTGGCTGAAGATCCGCACCTGGCTGCAGCTCTTTCCGTTCTACCGCAAGGGCCTGTTCAAGCGGCAGAAGTCGTTCACCAAGTCGGACCGGCTGAGATGAGCAGCAGCGATGTTCTTCTTTCTGCCAAGGACCTGAGCGTGCGCTTCGGCGGCGTGCTTGCGGTCAACAAGGTGAGCTTCGACGTGCGGCGCGGCGAGGTGTTCACGCTGATCGGCCCAAACGGCGCGGGCAAGACGACGGTGTTCAACCTGATCAGCCGCATCTACACGCCGACCATGGGCGAGATCACATGGCATGGCGAAGCCTCGGGCCCGCTGGCGTTGACGCAGCAGGCACCGCACGAGATTGCGGCGCTGGGCATTGCGCGCACGTTCCAGAACATCGAACTCTTCGAGCATGCGACTGTCTTGCACAACCTGCTGATAGGCCGCCACACGCATCGGCAAACGGGTTTCTGGAGCGAGGTGTTTTTTACGCCCGCCACGCGGCGTGCCGAGATTGCGGCGCGCGAAAAGGCCGAGCAGGTGATCGACCTGCTGGACTTGCAGCATCACCGCGATTCGATGGTGGCGGGTTTGCCTTACGGCGTGCGCAAGGTGGTGGAGCTGGCGCGCGCGCTGTGCACTGAGCCGAAGCTTCTGTTGCTCGATGAGCCATCTTCAGGGCTCAACGTCGAGGAGACGGCGGACATGGCGTTCTGGATTCAGGACATCCAGCATGAGCTGGGTGTGTCTGTGCTGATGGTGGAGCACGACATGTCTTTGGTGTCTAAGGTGTCGGACCGTGTGCTTGCCATGAACATGGGCGAGGTGTTGGCGACCGGCACGCCGTGTGAGGTGCAGGCTGATTCGCGCGTTGTCGAGGCTTATCTTGGGACTGTGGATGACGTGAGCAGCTTGAGGAGGGTGGCGGTATGAACGCGTTGTTCGCTGCTTCGTTGGAGACGCCCGGTGTGCGGTACGGCGCGAGCGCCCCCACTATGCCGGCCGCTTCGCGGCTCCCCTGCGGTGCTCGCGTTTCGCGGGGTCTCGCAGAACTCGCTTCGCTCAAACAGCTGCGAGCCCTGATCCGCGAAACGCTGCGCTCCTCGGCGGCACAGAGGGGGCGCCCACCCCGCACCGCACACCGGGCTTCCGGGTGGAGGAACGACCCTGAGCGTGCCCACGGCGTTGGGGCCCCTGCCGCGGGCGGGCCGTTGAGGCGCCGCCGAGCAGCGGAGCGACAGGCGGATCAGGGCTCGCAGCTGTTTGAGCGAAGCGAGTTCTGCGAGACCCCGCCTGTCGTGAGCAGCGCAGGGCAGCCCGAAGGGCCGGTGACGTCGGCCCGACCGGGGCAGGGGCTCCAACGCCGCCCCCAATCCGAAGCAAACGAGGCGATGCCATGACGGACGTCGTACTCCAGCTGCTCAACGTCGAAAGCGCCTACGGTCCCATCAAGGCCATCCGTGGCGTAAGCCTGAAAGTCAGGCAAGGCGAGATAGTGACCGTCCTGGGATCGAACGGCGCAGGAAAAACGACCATCCTGAAGACGATCTCCGGAATCATCGATCCCAGAAAAGGCAGCATCGAATTCCAGGGCAAGGACATCACCGCCAAGGACCCGGCCTACATCGTGCAGCAGGGCCTGAGCCACGTGCCCGAAGGCCGTGAGGTGTTTCCGCTGCTTTCGGTGAAAGACAACCTCCTGATGGGTGCCTACACCCGCAAGGACCGCGACGGCGTGGCGCGGGACATGGAAAGCGTGTACAGCTACTTTCCCATTTTGCGAGAACGCGCCACGCAGGATGCCGGCCTGCTCTCGGGCGGGCAGCAGCAGATGCTCGCCATTTCGCGCGCCATCATGGCGGCGCCGCATCTCATTTTGCTCGACGAGCCCAGCCTTGGCCTCAGCCCCAAGCTGACAAAGGAGATCTTCGAGATCGTCGTGCGCATCAACCGCGAGAGGGGCACCACCATCTTGCTGGTGGAGCAGAACGCCAACATGGCGCTCAACGCTTCCGACCATGGCTACGTGCTCGAGAACGGCCGCATCGTCATGGAAGACACCTGCGAGCGTCTGCGCGAGAAGGAGGACATCAAGGAGTTCTACCTTGGCGTGAAGGATGACGGCGTGCGCGGCGAGCGGCGCTGGAAAAAGAAGAAGACCTGGAGATGAGGGCATGAGCACAACTGCCTTGCGCGCTCCCGCCGGCCTCTGGGACTTGGCGCACCTGCAGCCGAAGCCCGGCATCGTCGTGCCCGGCGAGACCATTCCCGCCGTGTTCTGGAAGGCCGTGGAACTGCGTGCCGACAAGGTGTGGATGCGGCAGAAGGAATTCGGCATCTGGCGCGCCTGGACCTGGCGGCAAACCGCCGATGCGGTGCGCGAGATCGCGGGCGGTCTGCTGGCGCTCGGCTTTGGCCAAGGGGAGTGCGCATCGATTCTTGCCAACACCGTCATCGAATGGGTGCTGTGCGATGTTGCCGTGCTCAGTTGCGGCGGCGTGTCGAACGGCATCTACCCCACCGACGCGGCTTCGCAGGTGCACTATCTTTGCGAAGACTCCCGCACCACCGTGCTCTTTGTGGAAGACGACGAGCAGCTCGACAAGGCGCTTGAAGTGCGTGCGCAATTGCCCATGCTGCGCAAGGTCGTCGTGTTCGACATGGAAGGCCTGCGGGACCTCGACGACCCGGGCGTGATCAGCCTCGATGCCTTGCGCATGCTCGGCCGTGAGTACCTGCAGGCCCATCCGCAGGTGCTGGAGCAGCGCATTGCCGCCTGCCGGCCCGAGCACCTGGCCATCCTCGTCTACACATCGGGCACCACCGGCAAGCCCAAGGGCGCCATGCACAGCCACCGCGGGCTGGTGTACACCATGCGCGGCTACAACTCCCTGCTGGCGCAGGGCGAGGGCGACGAGCGCATGTGCTTCCTGCCGCTGTGCCACATCGCCGAGCGCATGGGCGGTGAGTATTTCGCGATGTACACCGGCTCGATCCTCAACTTCGTCGAGAACCCTGAAACCGTGCCCGAGAACGTGCGCGAGATTTCGCCCACGGTGTTCACCGCCGTGCCGCGCGTGTGGGAGAAGTTCTATTCGGGCGTGATGATCGCGCTGAAGGAGGCCAGCCGGCTGCAGCAGGCGGCGTACGGCTGGAGCATTGGCGTGGGCCGGCAGATTGCCGAGCGCGTGCTGCAGGGCCAGCCCGTGGGCGCGGGGCTGCGCTTAAAGTTTCGCCTGGCGCGATGGCTGGCGCTGGACAACGTGCGCAAGCTCATCGGGATTCACCGCGCGCGCTTCCTCGTGACCGGCGCGGCGCCGATTTCGCCCGACCTCGTGCGCTGGTATCTGGCGCTGGGCGTGCCCATGCTGGAGGTATGGGGCATGACGGAATCGTGCGGTGCCTCGACTGGCGTGCCGCCGTCGCGCATCATGCCGGGCTCGATCGGGCCGGCCACCAGCTACAACGAGGTTCGGCTCAACCCGCAAACCGGCGAAATCCTGGTGCGCGGCCCGAACGTCTTCATGGGGTACCTCAACCTGCCGGAGAAAACGGCCGAAACCATCGACGCCGACGGCTGGCTGCATACCGGCGACGTGGGAACGGTCGACGCGGGAGGGTATTTCCGCATCACCGACCGCATGAAGGACATCATCATCACGGCGGGGGGAAAGAACATCACGCCGAGCGAGCTGGAGAACGAGCTCAAGTTCAGCCCCTACATCACCGACGCAGTGGTGATCGGCGACAAGAGACCTTACCTGACGGTGATCGTCATGATCGACCAGGAGAACGTCGAGAAATTTGCGCAGGACCACGATGTGCCTTTCAGCAACTACGAAAGCCTGACGCGCGCGCAAGAGGTGCTGGACCTGATCCAGGGCGAGATCGATCGCGTCAACGCCAAGTTCGCACGGGTCGAGCAGATCAAGAAGTTCTTTCTGCTCGAAACGCAGTTGAGCGCCGAGGACGAGGAGCTCACGCCCACGATGAAGCTCAAGCGCAAGCTGGTGCAGGCCAAGTACGCCGAGCGCATCGAGGCGATGTATCGCTGATTCCTTTTTCGTCAACCCGAGGAGACAACCCCATGAAGCTCAAGACAGTGACGGCCCTGGCGGTGCTGGGCCTGGCCGCAACGCTCGCCTCCGCGCAGCAGCAACAGGGCGTGAGCAAGGACGAGATCCGGATCGGCACGATCCAGGACTTGTCGGGTCCGCTCGCGGGCTTCGGCAAGCAGGCGCGCAACGGCATGCAGCTGCGCGTGGACGAGCTCAATGAGCAGGGCAACATCAACGGCCGCAAGCTCAAGCTCTTCGTCGAAGATTCGGGTTACGACCCGAAGAAGGCCGTGCTTGCGGCGCAGAAGCTGGTCAACCAGGAAAAGATCTTCATCATGGCCGGCCACATCGGCACGGCGCAGAACATGGCGGCCATGCCGGTGCAGTTCGACAAGAACGTCGTCAACTTCATGCCCATTACCGCGGCGCGCGAGATGTACGACCCGCTGCACCGCCTGAAGTATTCGTTCGCGGCCACCTACTACGACCAGATCCGCCTGGCGCTGCCCAAGATGATCAAGGAGAAGGGCGCGAAGAAGGTCTGCACCATCTACCAGGACGACGAGTTCGGCCTCGAGGTGCAGCGCGGTGCGGAGGCGGGCCTGAAGACCGCCGGCATGGAACTGGCCGAGAAAACCTCGTTCAAGCGCGGCGCCACCGACTTCAGCTCGCAGGTCGCAAAGATGAAGGCCGCCAACTGCGACCTCGTGGTGCTCGGCACCATCATCCGCGAGACCATCGGCACGGTGGGAGAGGCGCGCAAGACCGGCTTCAATCCGACCTTCCTGGGCTCCAGCGCGGCCTACACCGACCTGATCCACAAGCTGGGCGGCAAGGCGATGGACGGCATCTACGCCACCATGACGGTGCAGAACCCCTACACCGACGAGCAGTCGCAGCCGCTGCGCTTCTGGGCCAACAAGTACAAGACCAAGTTCAACGAAGACCCGACGGTGTTCTCGGTGTACGGCTACGTGATCATCGATTCGTTCATCAAGGCGGCGCAGAAGGCCGGCCCGGGCCTTTCGACCGACAGCTTCATCAAGGCCATGGACAGCATGACCTTCGAGCCCGACATGTTCGGCAGCGCGAAGAGCACCTACACCGCCACCAAGCGCCTGGGCAACGACCAGTCCCGCTTGTCCCAGATCAAGGACGGGAAATGGGTGGTCGTTTCTGACTATGTGACACCATAACGGGCACCATGCCCAATTACTGGTTGATGAAATCCGAGCCCGACGAGGTCTCGATCGACGATGCGCTCGCCGCACCCAACGCCACGGTGGCGTGGACCGGCGTGCGCAACTATCAGGCACGCAACTTCATGCGCGACGGCATGAAGGTCGGCGACGGCGTGCTGTTCTATCACTCGAGCTGCCCCGAGCCGGGCATCGCGGGCATTGCGCGGGTGGCCTCGGGCATCAAGCCCGACCCGACGCAGTTCGACCCGAAGTCTCCGTACTACGACTCGGCCTCGAAGAAGGAAGAGCCGCGCTGGCTGCTGGTCGACGTGCAGGCGGTGCGCAAGACGCGGCTGCTCGCGCTGCCCGAGCTGCGCGCCAAACCCGAACTGGCCGAGCTGGTCGTGCTGCGCAAGGGCAACCGGCTGTCGATCACGCCGGTCGATCCCGCGCATTGGCGGGTCATCGAGAAGATGCTGGCCTGAGCCGGTCAGCCCACGCGCTGGAGAATGGGAAACAGCTTGCCGAGGCCGTCGGCCATGACCTCGACCGCGAGCGCGGCGAGGATCAGCCCCATGAGCCGCGTCATGATGTTGATGCCGGTCTTGCCGAGCACGCGTGCAATCGGCTGCGCAAGCGAAAACGCCAGTGCGGTGGCCAGCGCCACGACCACACCGTAGCCGACCAGCAAGCCGAGCTCCCACAGGTGCTGCGTCTTGTCGGCGTAGATCACCACAGTCGATATGGTGGCCGGGCCGGTGAGCAGCGGAATGGTGAGCGGCACCACCGCAATGGACGCGCCCATGGAGGCCTTTACCTCGGTGGCGCGCAGCTCTTCGACGTTGGTCTTGCTCTCCGCCGGCTTGGCATTGAGCATCGACAGCGAGCTCATGAGCAGCAGCAGGCCGCCGCCCACCTGGAAGCTGGCAATCGAAATGCCGAAGAACGCCAGCAGCTGCAGCCCGATCAGCGCACTGACCGCAATGACCACGAAGGCGCTGAAGGCCGACATGCGCACTGTGTGCCGTCGCTGCGCATCCGAATACCCTTGCGTGTAGTGGATGAAGAAGGGCACGATCGCCAGCGGGTTGACGATGGCCACCAGCGTGACCAGCGGCTTGATCAGGTCCATCGAGGTGCTCATCGTTACCTTCCTCCCGTGACGTCGAGCAGGGCCATGGTGGTGTAGCTGGCCTCGGCGGACAGCAGCCACAGGATGGCGCCGGCAATTTCTTCGGCGCTGCCGGTGCGCCGCATCGGCACGGTGGGGGCGAGTTCGAAGGCGCGGTCGGGCATGCCGCCCGAAGCATGGATTTCGGTGTCGATGAGCCCCGGGCGCACCGCATTCACGCGAATGCCCTCGGCGGCGACCTCCTTGGCCAGGCCGATGGTGAAGGTGTCGATGGCGCCCTTGCTGGCCGCGTAGTCGACGTATTGATCAGGCGAACCCAGCCGCGCGGCGCCGCTGGAGATGTTGACAATGGCGCCGCCCGAACCGCCGTGCCGGGTGCTCATGCGCCTGACCGCTTCGCGCGCACAGATGAAGCTGCCGATCACGTTGATGCGGAACATGCGCTCCAGGCGCGCCACGCTCATTTGCTCGACGCGTGCCTGCGCGTCGACCACGCCGGCGTTGTTGACCAGCGCCGTGAGGCGGCCGAGCCTGGCATCGACCTTTTCGAACATGGCAAGCACCTGGGCCTCGTCGCCCACGTCGGCCTGCACGGCGATGGCGGTGCCGCCGCCCGCGCGGATGGTGCGCACCACCTCGTCGGCGGCGAGCGAGTTGCTGGCGTAGTTGACGGCCACCGCATAGCCGCGCTGCGCCGCCAGCAGGGCCGTGGCGGCGCCGATGCCGCGGCTGCCGCCCGTAATCAAGAGCACCTGGTCCAAAACCCACCTCCTGCAGAGAAACTGCGTGTCAGTTAAAACCGTTCGCTTGGATTACATCATCGAGGGCCGGCGCATGAGCGTGAGCGCCGCGCCGGGCCGCCCCAAGCAAGCTCGCACCGCAGTGCGAAGCACGGAGGTTATTGAATGCACAAGACGATCGACTATTACTTTGCGCCACAGAGCCCGTGGACCTATCTGGGGCATTCCCGGTTTGCCGAGATCGCCGCGGCCGCGGGCGCCACGGTGCGCGTGCGGCCGATCGACCTGGGCAGCGTGTTCCCGGTGTCGGGCGGGCTGCCGCTGGGCAAGCGCGCGCCGCAGCGCCAGGCGTACCGGCTGGTCGACCTCGCACGCTGTTCGCGCCACCTCGGCCTGCCGCTGAACACCAAGCCGAAGTTCTTTCCGGTGGCCAGCGACGACGCGGCCCGGGTCATCATCGCGGTCGACATGCACGACGGCACCGAGGCCGCCATGCGCATGTGTGCCGCGGTGTTCGCAGCCGTGTGGGTGCAGGAGCGCAACATCGGCGACCCGAAGGTGCTCGATTCGCTGGTCGTCGAATGCGGGCTGTCGGCCAAGCGCGCGGAGCAGTCGCAGAGCCAGGCGGTGCAGGAGCGCTACGAGGCCTACACGCAGGAGGCCATCGACATCCAGGTGTTCGGCGCGCCAAGCTACGTGATCGACGGTGAAATCTTCTGGGGGCAGGACCGCCTCGACTTCGTCGAGCGGGCGCTGCGCCCGTAACCCGGCCTTCTTTTTTCAGTTGCCATCAAGGAGCAAGACATCATGGGTCAATTCATCGATCTGAAAGCCAAGGACGGCTTCACTTTCCCCGCCTACGTGGCCGAACCCGCCGGCAAGCCGCGC
Organism: Variovorax sp. CCNWLW235; assembly: GCF_037204085.1. NCBI lineage: Bacteria > Pseudomonadati > Pseudomonadota > Betaproteobacteria > Burkholderiales > Comamonadaceae > Variovorax > Variovorax sp. CCNWLW235. Next base: position 42,621 of record NZ_JBBCBW010000032.1, read on the forward strand.
GGCGCAGTGGTCGTGGTGCCGGAGATCTTCGGCGTCAACTCGCACATCCGCTCGGTGGCCGATGGCTACGCGGCGGACGGCTACCTGGCGGTGTCGCCCTCGACCTTCCATCGCGTGAAGCCCGGTGTGGAGCTCGGCTACAGCGACGAGGACATGAAGGCCGGCTTCGAACTTAAGACCGCGGTAGAGGCGCTGCCCGCGCCGGGCGTGCTGCAAGACATCGAGGCCGCCGTGGCCTATGCGTCCAAGGCGGGCAAGGTCGGTATCGTGGGCTATTGCTGGGGTGGTCTCCTGGTCTGGCGCGCCGCCAGCCTGGTTCCCGGCATTGCTGCCGCGGTGCCCTACTATGGCGGCGGCATGACCACGCCGGAAGAAACCGCGCGCCAGCCCAAGGTGCCGGTGCTGGCGCATTTCGGCAACCAGGACCACTGGATTCCGCTGGACACCATCGAGGCCTTCAAGAAGGCGCATCCCGAGGTGGAAGTGCATGTCTATGAATCGGGCCACGGCTTCAACTGCGACCAGCGCGGCTCGTACAACGCCGAGGCGGCCAAGCTGGCGCGTGCGCGCACGCTGGAGTTTTTTGCCAAGCACGTCGGCTGAGAGAGCCCGAACCTTTGTCAAGCGCAGCCCGGCCCATGCCGGGCTTTCTTATTTTTTCTTTTGCGAGCCGGGACCCTTGCCGACGCGGGTCTGGAGAAAGTCGAGCAGGGCGCGCAGGGCCGCGCTGTTGTGGCGCCGTTGCAAATAAGCGGCCGAGAGCCACATGTCCTGCCGCGCATAGCCCTGCAGCACCGGCACCAGCTCGCCTTCGTCGATGTGCGATTGCACGAGGATCGACGGCAGGTAGATCACGCCGAAGCCGCGCATCGCAACCCGGATCAGCGGCGCGCCCTCGGTGCAGTCCATGCGGCTTTTCACCGGCACGTCGAGCGGCTGGCCTCCGTCCTCGAAGCGCCAGACCGGCTGGGCGCCCAGCCGCGAGTGCGTGAGCGCGTCATGTCCGGCCAACTCGCTCGGGTGTTCGGGCTTGCCGTGCTTCTTCCAGTAAACGGGCGAGGCGCAGACGACCATTTCCATGAGCATCAGCTTGCGCACGATCAGGTTGTCGTCGGTCACAGGGCCGCTGCGAATGTCGACGTCGATGCCCTCCTCGGCGAGATCGACTGCGCGATTGGTCAGCTGCAGGCTGATGCTCACATCCGGGTAGTAGCGCATGAAGTCGGCCAGGAGGCCCGGAAATTCACCGTTGCCCATGCCGTGCGGCGCCGAAATGCGCAACCGGCCGCCGGGCTGCGTGGCGCGCTCCTGCAGCTCGGCTTGCGTGAGCTCCACCATTTCGAGCACCGGGGTGCTGCGCTCGAGCAGCAGTTGCCCCGCGTCGGTCAGGCTCACGGAACGGGTGGACCGGTTGAGAAGACGCACGCCGAAGCGTGTTTCGAGTTCGGCCACATACTTGCTGACGGTGGCTTTCGACATGTCGAGCTTCTTGGCCGCGTGCGAAAAGCTGCCGTGCGAAGCAACCTCCCGGAAGGTTCTGATCAGATCGAGACTGTCCATGTCAAAGCGCCTATTGTTTCCGTTCCGGGAACGGCATGCGCCGATTTTCCAGCGAACGCGCTGAATCGAGTGCATGCCTTCGGGTTGTCATTGTTTCAATAGAGGAAACACGGTGTCTCTGTTCCACGTGTTTTGCCGCGGCGATTCAGTTGGAAACTCGCCGCACAGGTGAGCAACCAGCGAGCCTGGTGGACGAACCATCCAACGAACACAAGGAACTGAAAATGAAGACCTCGCACATCCTCGCCGCAGCAGCTATCGCCGTGCTGGCCGCCACTGGCGCCCAAGCCGAATCCTACGAAGGCGTGAACACCGCCGTCTCGAGCAAGAGCCGTGACGAAGTGAACGCCGAAGCCGTGCGCACCGCAGCGGCTCCGAACCAGAACGTGACCCGCGGCTCGCGCGGCCCGGAAACGGTCGCCGTGTCGAAGGACCGCGCACTGGTCGAAGCCGAAGCGATTCGCACCGCCTACACCCCCGACCAGAACGTGACCGGAGGCTCGCGCGTCAACAGCAAGGTCATCTCGACGATGCCCCACCCGATGGACGCACGCGTTCAAGCCCAACAAGGCTCGGGCGCCGTCGCCAAGTAAGCCAGGCGAATTTGCGGCCCTTGCGGCCAGCAATTAAAAAAGGCCACGCAATTGCGTGGCCTTTTTGCTTTTGGGGGTCTTGGAAGCGAGCCCGGCGCTCAACGCGTGCGCGCAAGGTAGCGCTTGCGCCAGAACACCACGACCAGCACCAGCGCGATGACCAGCATTGCGCCCATCGCAATCCAGAATCCGTCCGCCTTGTGCACCAGCGGAATGAATTCGAAGTTCATGCCGAAGATGCCTGCGATGAGGTTGAGCGGCAGGAAGATGGCCGTCAGCGCGGTGAGCACCCGCATGATGTCGTTGGCGCGGTGCCCCTGAACGCTGAAATGCATCTGCACCGCGGTTTCCGCGTTCTGCTCGAGTCGGTGGACGTGGTGCACCACGCGTTCGATGTGTTCGAGCACGTCGCGGCTGCGCACCATGATCAGTTCCCGCTCGCGCTGCTCCGTCTCGTTCTTGGGCGACGGCAGTGTCTCCAGTGAATCGATCCAGTCCTGAATGGCAGCGCGCTGGTCTTCGCAGATTTCGTCCAGGTGGTGCAGCGACTGCCGCGCTTCCATCAGCGCGCCCCAGTTGGTAAAGCGGCTGCGCGGATCGATCAGCTCGGTTTGCCAATGGTCGAGCTGGCGCGTGAGCTCGCGGCGCATGTCCAGGTAGCCGTCGACGATCTGGTTGATGACGCGCAGCATCAGGTCGGCGGTGCCGGTGGGCACGCGGGCCGAAGTGGCCCGCACGTCGAGCGCCGGGGCGCCCTTGTCGTCCGGCGAACCGGCGGCCAGCAGGCGGGCGGCAAAGGCGTCGCGCACCGCGCCGTCTTCCGGGTGCACCGACAGCAGCACGCGGTCGAACAGCGCAAAACCTACCGGCCGGGTATCGACCCGGCGCAGCACCGGCGGGCCGCGCCGCGACGGAGTGGGAAGGGGCGGCTCGCCGCCGGAGGTTCCCTTGCCGTTGCCCAGCGCCGCCTGGCCCGGCCCGGCCGAAAGGCGCCGGAACACCAGCACGTCGTATTGCGATGTGTAGTCGTAATGCGAAGGCAACTGGTCGTTGAGCAAGTCGGCCACGTGCAGGTCGACCAGCTGCGTGAGGCAGAGAGACTGCAGGATCTGCTGGACTTCAGTGAGCGACGCGCGAAACTCGTCCCGCGTGAGAGAAATCCAGAGATAGCCGTGGGCGGCGCAGGCGCCCGGCACCGTGAGCGGCGCCAGCGCCGGATGCTCGCTCACCTGGGAGCGGTTGATTTCGAAGATGCGCATGGGCCCGCCCTGTTGCTCTCTTTTTTGGAAATCCCGATCGGCCCGCACTGCGGGCGCAAGGGCGCGAGCTATTGTTTTTGTAGCAAGCGCGCGGCGTCAAGTGCAAAGTAGGTGAGCACGCCATCGGCGCCCGCACGCTTGAAGGCGAGCAGGCTTTCGAGCATGACCGCGTCGTGGTCGAGCCAGCCGTTCTGTGCGGCGGCCTTGAGCATCGCGTATTCGCCGCTCACCTGGTAGGCGAAGGTGGGCACATGGAACTCGTCTTTCACGCGGCGCACGATATCCAAGTACGGCATGCCCGGCTTCACCATCACCATGTCGGCGCCTTCGGCGATGTCGAGTGCCACCTCGCGCAGCGCCTCGTCGCTGTTGCCGGGGTCCATCTGGTAGACCTTCTTGTTGCTCTTGCCGAGCGTGGCGGCCGAGCCCACGGCATCGCGGAACGGGCCGTAGAAGGCGCTGGCGTACTTGGCGCTGTAGGCCATGATCCGGGTGTGAACGTCGCCGCGGGCCTCCAGCGCCGCGCGGATGGCGCCGATGCGCCCGTCCATCATGTCGCTGGGCGCCACGATGTCGACGCCCGCCTGCGACTGTGTGAGCGCCTGCTTCGCCAGAACTTCAACAGTGGCGTCATTGATGATGTAGCCGGTATCGTCGAGCAGGCCGTCCTGTCCGTGGCTGGTGTAGGGGTCGAGCGCCACGTCGGTCATCACGCCAAGCTCCGGAAAGCGCGCCTTGAGAGCGGCGACCACACGCGGAATGAGCCCGTCGGGGTTGAACGCCTCGTCGCCGCCGGGCGTCTTGAGGCCCGCATCGATCACCGGAAAAAGCGCCATCACCGGAATGCCGGCCGCCACGCACTGCTCCGCCACGGGCAGCAGCAGGTCGAGGCTCAGGCGCTCCACGCCCGGCATCGACGACACGGCGTCGCGCTTTTTTTCACCTTCCTGCACGAACACGGGGTAGATGAGGTCATGGGCCGTCAACGTGTGCTCCCTGACCAGGTTGCGGGTGAAAGTATCGCGGCGCAAGCGGCGGGGCCGGCCGGCCGGGTACATGGCAAAGGAGGGAGAAGGGCGCGTCATAAGCCGAAAATTGTGCCTGAAGCGTGAAACTGCGGCAGGGCGTGGTAGCAGCAGTTGTCCGATAACAGGACAAATTAGTAGCTCGAAGGTTCTCTTTTTTTCTATAAAAATGTCAAAGAAAGTGGCTGAGTCGCTTGAAACCTTGTTTCGTCTTTGTTAAATTCTGAAGCGGGCGGCTTGCCGCTCCCCGCTTTTCCTCCCTGAGCGGGTGCCTTGATGTGTGACAGCAAAAGGGCTTCCCAGCCCGGCGTGAAGACGTCGGGCTTTTTTTTTGCCTGCCGCTGGCATCGGCTCGGCAGGCAAGGGCCGGTGATGGCGCAGTCGGCCACTAAACTGCCTCCATGCTCTGGGTCAAATCTCTTCACATCGTCTTCATTGCCAGCTGGTTCGCGGGGCTGTTCTACCTCCCGCGGATCTTCGTCAACCTGGCGATGGTGCCGCCAGAGTCGGTCGCGGAGCGTGAGCGCCTGCTGCTGATGGCGCGCAAGCTGCTGCGCTTCACGACTTTCCTGGCTGTCCCGGCGCTGGGATTCGGCCTGTGGCTTTGGCTGGGCTACGGTATCGGGCGCGGTCCCGGCAATGGCTGGATGCACGCCAAGCTGGCCCTGGTGCTCGTGGCCATCGGCTATCACCATGGCTGCGGCGTGCTGCTGCGGCGCTTTATCGCGGGGGGCAACCGGCGCAACGACCGCTGGTATCGCTGGTTCAATGAACTGCCTGTCCTGCTGCTGCTCGGCATCGTGGTGCTGGTGGTCGTCAAGCCGTTCTGAGCCCGGTGCCCACGGTGGAGAAGCAGCACAAGTCCGCCGCGCTGCCTCTTGCGCTCGCCTATGCGGCGCTGATCGTCTATGCCAGCCTGTATCCGTTTGCCGACTGGCGCGACCAAGGCATTGCGCCTTGGGCGTACCTGTCGGCGTCGTGGCCCAAATACTGGACGGGCTTCGATTTCGCGGTCAATGTCGCGGGCTACGTTCCCTTCGGCTTCCTGTGTGCGCTGGCCGTGCTGCGCACCCGCCAGGACGCCAGCGGCTGGCGCGCCATGCTGCGCGCCACCCTGGCCGGCGCGGCACTGGCCTTTGCCATGGAAACGCTGCAAAGCTATCTTCCGGCACGCATTCCTTCCAACGTGGACCTGGGCCTGAATACTTCCGGTGCTCTTCTGGGCGCCGTACTGGCCGCGGGGCTGGAGCGCCTGGGTGCGGTGGCGCACTGGAGCCGTACACGCTCGCAGTGGTTCGTCGACGATGCGCGCGGCGCACTGGTGCTGCTGGCGCTGTGGCCGTTCGCCCTGCTGTTTCCGGCGGCGGTGACGTTCGGGTTGGGGCAGGTGTTCGAGCGGCTGGAGGTCGCAATCTCCGAGTGGCTGCTCGACACGCCTTTCATCGACTGGATGCCGCTGCGTCAGTTCGAACTCGAGCCGCTGGTGCCTGCGGCCGAACTGCTGTGCGTGATGCTCGGCGCACTGGTGCCTTGCCTGCTGGCTTTCCTGGTGACCCGCACGGTCGTGCGGCGCGCGGTGCTGCTGCCGCTCACGCTGCTGGCGGGCATTGGCGCGTCGGCGCTGTCGGCGGCGCTGAGCTATGGGCCCGAGCACGCCTGGGCCTGGCTGGGCCTGCCGGTGCAGGTGGGCATTGCGACGGCTCTTGTCGCAGGCGTGTTGTTGCTGGGTGCGCCGCGCCGGCTGTGCGCGGCGTTGCTGCTGGTGGGGCTCGTGATCCAGCTGAGCTTGTTGAACCAGGCGCCCGAGAGCGCGTATTTCGCGCAGACGCTGGCCACCTGGGAGCAGGGGCGCTTCATCCGTTTTCACGGCCTGGCGCAGTGGCTGGGTTGGCTCTGGCCGTTTGCGGTGCTTGCCTATGTGGTGGCCGCACTGTCGCGGCGAGGCAAGGCAGTCGCCTGAAGCGAACGGCGGGCGTCACTAAAATCTACCGATGCCCAGTTCCACCTCCGCCGCGCCGCGCGGCTACTACGGCCGCCACATCTTCTTTTGCCTGAACGAGCGCAAGAACGGGGAAGACAGTTGCGCCCTGCACAACGCCCAGCAGGGCTTCGACCGCTGCAAGGCAAAGGTCAAGGAGGCAGGGCTGGCCGGGCCGGGCAAGGTGCGGGTCAACAAGGCGGGCTGCCTTGACCGTTGCGCCGGCGGACCCGTGGCGGTGGTTTATCCCGAAGCGGTCTGGTACACCTTTGTCGATACCGATGACATCGACGAAATCGTCGAGTCGCATCTGAAGAACGGCGAAGTCGTCGAGCGGCTCTTGCTGCCTCCCGATGTGGGCCGCTGAACTTTTTCGCAAATTCCGCGCTCGTACCATGCGCCCGGCGCTCGGCCGCCGCGCAGTCCTGATCCTTGCACCATGAACTCCCAGACCGAAAAGATCCGTCTCCAAGGCGCCGCCGGCGTCATCGAGGTCCAGCGCGATCTGCCGGCCGACGCTTCGCGCGGCATTGCGGTCATCGCCCATCCCCATCCGCTGTTCGGCGGCACCATGGACAACAAGGTGGTGCAGACGCTGGCGCGTGCTTTCGTTGCCTGCGGCTGGACGGCGGTGCGCTTCAACTTCCGCGGCGTGGGCGCGAGCGAAGGCGCGCACGACGAGGGCCGCGGCGAGTGCGAGGACATGCTCGATGTGGTGGGCCAACTGGCCGCAGAGGGGCCGTTGGCCATTGCAGGGTTTTCGTTCGGAGCTTTCGTCGCAAGCTGCGCGGCCGAAAAGCTCTGGGCTTCGCGCGACGTGCGGCAACTCGTGCTGGTGGGAACGGCTGCTTCGCGTTTTTCGGTGGCCACGCTGCCCGCCGAGGCGCACGAGCGCACGTTGGTGGTCCACGGCGAGGCTGACGACACGGTGCCGTTGGCGGCCGTGATGGACTGGGCGCGGCCGCAGTCACTTCCTGTCACGGTTGTCCCTGGGGGCGGCCATTTCTTTCACGGACAATTGCCGCTGCTCAAAAGCTTGGTCGTCCGCCATCTGCGCGCGGGCGCTGCCTGAAAGCCCTGCGGGCTTGTTTTCGTTTTCTCCAATTTTTCCCATGAATCGTTTTTTTGACGCATTTCGCGCGCTGGTGCTCGCCGCCGCCGCATCGGTTTGCATGATTGCCGCCGCCCAGGTGCCGGCGCCGCCCGAAATTGCCGCGCGCAGCTACCTGCTGCTCGACGTCACAGCCAACCAGATCCTGGCGCAGAAAGACATCGACAGCCCCGTCGAGCCCGCCTCGCTCACCAAGCTGATGTCGGCGTACATCGTGTTCGATGCCTTGCGTGCCAAGAAGATCACGCTGAACCAGACCTTCCCGGTCAGCCAGCGCGCCTGGAAGATGCCCGGCTCGCGCATGTTCATCGACCCCAAGATGCAGGTGCCGGTCGAAGACCTGATCAAGGGACTGATCGTGCAGTCGGGCAACGACGCCACCGTGGCGCTGGCCGAAGGCGTGGGCGGCACCGTGGAGCACTTTGTCGAGCTCATGAATGCGCAGGCCAAGGCGCTGGGCATGAAGAACACGACCTACAAGAACCCCGAAGGCCTGACCGCGCCCGGCCACACCACCACGGCCCGGGACCTGAGCATTCTTGCGACGCGCCTGGTGCGCGACTTCCCGGAAGAAGCCAAGTACTACGCCATCAAGAAGTACCGCTATCCGGGCACGCCCTCCACCAACGACACCAACCGCAACCTGTTGCTGTTTCGCGACCCCACCGTGGACGGCCTCAAGACCGGCCATACCGACGCAGCCGGCTATTGCATGATTGCCACCGCCAAGCGCGACTTTCCCAACCTGACCGGCGGCCGCCGCCTGCTGTCGATCGTGCTGGGCACTTCGGGCGAGACCGTGCGCGCCAACGAGTCGCAAAAGCTGCTGAACTGGGGCTACACCGCCTACGACGCCGTTCGCCTGTTCGACGCCGGCCAGCCGGCCGCCACGCCAGCAGTCTGGAAGGGCAAGGCCAATACGCTCAAGCTTGGCCGGCCCGAAGCCATCGTGGTTGCGGTACCGGCCGGTACCGCCAGCAAGATCAAGACCCAGGTGGCGCGCCCCGAGCCGCTGGTGGCGCCGTTCACCAAGTTCCAGCCCGTGGGGTCGCTCAAGGTGACCCTGGACGACCAGCCCCTGGCCGACGTTCCGCTGGTGGCGCTGGAAGGCGTCGAGCAGGCGGGTGTCTTCGGCCGCGCCTGGGACGCCGTGCGGCTCTGGATCAAGTGATTTTGCGCGCCTTCCTGCCATTCATTTGCTGGTAGCGGGGGCGACTGCTATACTCGTGGGCTTTTCGGAATTTTCCGAAGGGTTTCACGTTTTCGTTATTCCCGGCTTCCTTGCCTTGCGTCACGTCAAGGCCAAGGGCGGTTCACAGCCAAAAGCCGGGTTGTTTTGGGACTAATTCATTCATGCCAACCATCAATCAACTGGTGCGTCAGGGTCGAACGGTCGAAAAGATCAATTCGAAGAGCCCTGCGATGCAGAACTCGCCGCAACGCCGCGGTGTCTGCACCCGCGTCTACACCACGACGCCAAAGAAGCCCAACTCGGCGCTTCGTAAAGTTGCCAAGGTCCGCCTGACCAATGGCTTCGAAGTCATTTCCTACATCGGCGGCGAAGGCCACAACCTGCAAGAACACAGCGTCGTGCTGGTTCGCGGCGGTCGTGTCAAGGACTTGCCCGGTGTTCGCTACCACATCGTGCGCGGTTCGCTCGACTTGCAAGGCGTGAAAGACCGCAAGCAGTCGCGCTCCAAGTACGGTGCCAAGCGCCCCAAGAAGGCTTAAGCCTTCCTGTCGTAAAAAAACAAACGGTGTTCGGTTGCCTTGGCGGGCACATCGAACGAAGTGACCCACTGTCGGGTCGAGTAAGTGAGAGTCCGGAATGGCTCTCGCGGTGCCGGAAGCGGCGCCAACTGAAGCAAAGAGGTTAGTAACATGCCACGTCGTCGCGAAGTCCCCAAACGTGAAATCCTGCCGGATCCCAAGTACGGCAATGTCGAGTTGTCGAAATTCATGAACGTGATCATGGAAGGCGGCAAGAAGGCGGTCGCCGAGCGCATCATTTATGGCGCGCTCGACTTCATCGAGAAGAAGAACCCCGACAAGGACCCGCTCGAAGCTTTCACCGTTGCCATCAACAACGTGAAGCCGATGGTCGAAGTCAAGTCGCGCCGCGTGGGCGGTGCCAACTACCAGGTGCCGGTCGAAGTGCGTCCGGTGCGCCGTCTGGCGCTTTCGATGCGCTGGATCAAGGAAGCTGCTCGCAAGCGCGGCGAAAAGTCGATGGCCCTGCGTTTGGCCAACGAACTGATGGAAGCCACGGAAGGCCGTGGCGGCGCCATGAAGAAGCGCGACGAAGTGCACCGCATGGCAGAAGCCAACCGCGCTTTCAGCCACTTCCGCTTCTAAAAATCAAACTTCGCTTGGGCGTTGGGTATTGAGTGTCGGGCGACGTCGCCCGTACTCAAGGCCCAGCGCTCAACGCATTTAACCCGAAAGTAAATCATGTCCCGCAAGACCCCCATCGAGCGCTACCGCAACATCGGCATCTCCGCGCACATCGACGCCGGCAAGACCACGACGACCGAGCGCATCCTGTTCTACACCGGTGTGAACCACAAGATCGGTGAAGTGCACGATGGTGCCGCCACGATGGACTGGATGGAGCAAGAGCAAGAGCGTGGCATCACGATCACCTCGGCCGCGACCACCTGCTTCTGGAAGGGCATGGCCGGCAAGTTCGACGAACACCGTATCAACATCATCGATACCCCCGGCCACGTGGACTTCACCATTGAAGTCGAGCGCTCGATGCGCGTGCTGGACGGTGCCGTGATGGTGTATGACGCCGTTGGCGGCGTGCAGCCCCAGTCGGAAACCGTCTGGCGCCAGGCCAACAAGTACAAGGTTCCGCGCCTCGCGTTCGTCAACAAGATGGACCGCACCGGTGCCGACTTCCTGCGCGTGCGCCAGATGATGGTCGACCGCCTGAAGGCCAACCCCGTCGTGATCCAGATCCCGATCGGTGCCGAAGAGCACTTCCAGGGCATCGTCGACCTCGTGAAGATGAAGGCCATCATCTGGGACGAAGACAAGGGCGTGACGTTCCAGTACGGCGAGATCCCCGCCAACCTGACCGACGTCTGCAACGAATACCGCGAAAAGCTCGTCGAAGCGGCTGCCGAAGCCAGCGAAGAGCTGATGAACAAGTACCTCGAAGGCGGCGAGCTGAGCGAGGAAGAAATCAAGAAGGCCATTCGCCAGCGCACCATCGCCGGCGAAATCCAGCCGATGCTGTGCGGCTCGGCCTTCAAGAACAAGGGCGTGCAAGCTATGCTCGACGCCGTCGTCGAGTACATGCCCGCACCGACCGACATTCCCCCTGTCAACGGTCTGGACGAAGACGAAGCGCCTGTCGTCCGCAAGGCTGACGACAACGAGAAGTTCTCGGCCCTCGCATTCAAGCTGATGACCGACCCGTTCGTGGGCCAGTTGACCTTCGTGCGCGTCTATTCGGGCGTGCTGACCAAGGGCGACAGCGTCTACAACCCGGTGCGCGGCAAGAAAGAGCGTATTGGCCGTATCGTGCAGATGCACGCGAACAACCGCGAAGAAGTCAACGAAATCCGCGCCGGCGACATCGCCGCGTGCGTGGGCCTGAAGGAAGTCACCACGGGCGAAACCCTGTGCGACCCGTCGGCCATCGTGACGCTCGAGCGCATGGTGTTCCCTGAGTCGGTGATCTCGCAGGCTGTCGAGCCCAAGACCAAGGCCGACCAGGAAAAGATGGGCATCGCCCTGCAGCGTCTCGCGCAGGAAGACCCGTCGTTCCGCGTCAAGACCGACGAAGAATCGGGCCAGACCATCATTGCCGGCATGGGCGAACTCCACCTCGAAATCATCGTGGACCGCATGAAGCGCGAGTTCGGCGTGGAAGCCAACGTGGGCAAGCCGCAAGTGGCCTACCGCGAAACCATCCGCAAGACCGTCGAAGAAGCCGAAGGCAAGTTCGTTCGCCAGTCGGGCGGCAAGGGCCAGTACGGCCACGTCGTGCTCAAGCTCGAGCCGCAGGAAGCCGGCAAGGGCTTCGAGTTCGTCGACGCCATCAAGGGCGGCGTGGTTCCTCGCGAATACATTCCCGCGGTGGAAAAGGGCGTTGTGGAGGCGCTGACCCAAGGCGTGCTGGCGGGCTACCCCGTCGTGGACGTCAAGGTCACGCTGCACTTCGGCTCGTACCACGACGTGGACTCGAACGAAATGGCGTTCAAGATGGCCGCGATCTTCGGTTTCAAGGAAGGCGCCCGCAAGGCCAACCCGGTCATCCTCGAGCCGATGATGGCCGTGGAAGTCGAAACGCCCGAAGACTACGCCGGCAACGTGATGGGCGACCTGTCCTCACGCCGCGGCATGGTGCAGGGCATGGACGACATGGTTGGTGGGGGCAAGGCCATCAAGGCCGAAGTGCCGCTGTCGGAAATGTTCGGCTACTCGACCACGCTGCGCTCGATGTCGCAAGGCCGCGCCACGTACACGATGGAGTTCAAGCACTACGCTGAAGCTCCCCGTAACGTTGCCGAAGCCATCGTGGCTGCTCGCGCCAAGTAATGTCTTTGCGGGACAGACCAAGATTTGCGCAGCAAATTTGCTCTGTCCCCAACTGATTAAAAGAATGTGGGGTCGCGCAGTGCGCGGCTCTCGTTGTCTGCGATCCGGTGCCGCCGCGTTCCCGTGCGAGGCGAACCAGCAATCGGGTGCAGACATAAAACCAATGCACGGGAATGCTCTTTCAAGGATTGAAAAATGGCAAAAGGTAAATTCACCCGCACCAAGCCGCACGTGAACGTGGGCACGATCGGTCACGTTGATCACGGC
>NZ_JBBCBW010000033.1:0-53027 GCF_037204085.1 Variovorax sp. CCNWLW235
CGCAGCGAAATAAAGGAGGAGGCCGCAGGCCGGGGGACATTCGCGGAGAAAGGTACCCCGTCGGCGGGTGCGCACCACGAACGAAGCGCGCCGCACACCCTCAAGACGAAACCGCCCCGGAAGGAGCTTCAATCAGGGCGCGTTCCCTTGCGGCCCCACAGGCGGCGGCGCAGTGCGCCCGGTGGAACCCGGCGCCAGCTTGCGCCCGAAGGACTCGCCCACTCGGCGCACAGGCCGGCTCGCTTTTTCCGATACGTTGTTGACACCACGCCGCGTTGCGTCTTCCGCGCGATCGATGCCTCGGCCCGCGGCGTTGGTGCCGCGCTGCACGCTGTTGACGACCTTGCTGTCGCGCGGCGGCGGATTGAGCGTGTGGGCGCGCTCCGCCTTGGGCGGGTTGTCCGCGCTCTGCGCATGCACGGTGGGCACGGACAGCAGCAGGGCCGCTGCAGCCGCAATGGCCAGGGCGTGGGCATGGACGGGCATCTTCTTCATGATGGGCTTCCTTCGTCGTTGGCATCGGCGGCCGCTGCGCGCGCCATGCGCTCGCTCTTCCAGTACACGTCGTCGCCGCCATTCATGCGGTTGAGCACACGTGCAAGCACAAAGAGCAGGTCGCTGAGCCGGTTGAGGTACTGGCGCAATGCGTCGTTGAGTTCGGCCGTGGCACCGAGTGCCACCACCGCGCGCTCGGCACGCCGTGCCACCGTGCGGCACACGTGCGCGAGCGAGGCCGCGCGCGTGCCTGCGGGCAAGATGAATTCCGCCAGGCGCGGCAAGGCGGCGTTGTGCTCGGCAAGGGCGTTGTCCAGTTGCAGCAGCGCATCGGCCTTCAGCAGTGTGTAGCCCGGCATCGAAAGCTCGCCGCCCAGGTTGAAGAGCTGGTGCTGCACGTCGACCAGCAGCTCGCGCACGGGCTCTGGCATGGGTTCGCACAGCAGCAGGCCGATCTGCGAGTTGAGTTCGTCCACGTCGCCCATGGCATGCACGCGCAAGTGATCCTTGGGCACGCGGGTGTTGTCGCCGAGGCCTGTGGTGCCATCGTCGCCGGTGCGGGTCGCAATCTGCGAAAGTCGGTTGCCCATGGGCGCTCCTGTTCTTGTGTTTTTCTACGGCCCGACCCTGGACGCGTCGATCTTGCCGAGCAGCCACTGCAGGCCCGCAAGATGCTGCTGGTCGTGGCTGCAAAGGTAATGAATGAGGCTGCGCATGGTGAGCGGTCCGTAGCCCTCGAACACGGCCGGGCGTGCGAGTTGCGCGTCGCTCAGCTGCGAGATGATTTCCATGGTCCGCGCGCGTGCAATGCGGAACTCGGCCAGCACCTGTGCCGCGTCGGCCTTGCCGTAGGCCCGTTCGATGGCAAGCGGTTCGCTGTCGATCGACGCCAGCGTGGGGTTGTCTTCTTGCAGCGTGCGGCGAAAGCGCTCGTGGTAGCCCTCGATCTCGATGTCCCGCACATGGCACAGCTGCTCGATCGCCGTGAACGCCTCGCTGGGCACGCCGTCCCATGAGCGCGGGGCCCAGTGGCGGTGCGCCTCCGGAATGATCGCGTAATGGGCTTCGAGCAGTGAGGGAAATGCTGCAAGGGCAGCGAGCGTCGTAGGGTTCATGGCTTTTTCCGAAGCGCATTATGGTGCTCGCTCCGTAAAATGACCGAACAGAGCCCCCGCATCCACATCATTCAGGAGACACCCGATGAACGCCCCGACCCAAACCTCGCACCTGCTGCCGGAGCTTCATCTGCGCGACGTGCCCGCCGCCCTCATCGAGGGGCTGAAGGCCCGCTTCGGCGCCAACTGTTCCACGGCCATGGCGGTGCGCACGCAGCATGGCCGCGACGAGTCGTCGTTCGACGCCCCGCCCCCTTCGGCCGTGGTGTTTGCCGAAAGCACGCAGGACGTGGCCGACGCCGTGAAGCTCGCGAGCGAGCACAGCGTGCCGGTCATCCCCTTCGGCGTGGGTTCATCGCTCGAAGGCCATCTGCTGGCGGTGCAGGGCGGCATCAGCATCGACGTGTCGCGCATGAACAAGGTGCTGTCGGTCAACGCAGACGACCTCACGGTCACGGTGCAGCCAGGCGTCACGCGCAAGCAGCTCAATGAAGAGATCAAGAGCACGGGCCTGTTCTTTCCCATCGATCCGGGTGCGGACGCTTCCATCGGCGGCATGACGGCCACGCGCGCGAGCGGCACGAATGCGGTGCGCTACGGCACCATGCGCGAGAACGTGCTCGCGCTCGAGGTGGTCACGGCCAGCGGCGACGTCATTCGCACCGGCACGCGCGCGAAGAAATCTTCCGCCGGCTACGACCTCACGCGCCTCATGGTGGGCAGCGAAGGCACGCTGGGCGTGGTCACCGAAGTTACGCTGCGCATCTACCCGCTGCCCGAAGCCGTGTCGGCCGCGATCTGCTCGTTTCCGAGCATCGAGGCCGCGGTGCGCACCACCATCGAAACCATTCAGCTCGGCGTGCCGATTGCCCGCGTGGAACTCATCGATGTGAACACGGTGCGCATGGTGAACGCCTACGCCAAGCTCAACCTGCGCGAAGAGCCGATGCTGCTGATGGAATTCCACGGCTCGCCGGCCGGCGTGAAGGAACAGGCCGAGACCGTGCAGGAGCTCGCCAGCGGCCACGGCGGCAACGCCTTCGAATGGGCCAGCACGCCGGAAGAACGCACCCGCCTGTGGACCGCGCGGCACAACAGCTACTTTGCGGCCGTGCAGTCGCGCCCCGGCTGCCGCGTGATCTCCACCGACACCTGCGTGCCGATCTCGCGCCTGGCTGATTGCCTGCTCGACTCGGTGGCCGAGGCCGATGCCAGCGGCATCCCCTACTTCCTGGTCGGCCACGTCGGCGACGGCAACTTCCACTTCGGCTACCTGCTCGACCCGAACATTCCCGAAGAGCGCGTGAAGGCCGAGAAGCTCAACCACGACCTGGTGAGCCGCGCGCTGGCACTCGAAGGCACCTGCACCGGCGAGCACGGCGTGGGGCTGCACAAGATGGACTTTCTGGTGACGGAAGCGGGTGTGGGCGCCATCGACATGATGCGCACGATCAAGCGCGCGCTCGATCCCAAGAACATCATGAATCCAGGCAAGATCTTCGCGCTCTGATCAGTTCAAGAACAAGAAAAAAGCCCGGCGACTCGCAAGAGCGCCGGGCTTTTTGTCGACCGATGGCCGTGCGTTACCTGCGGCGGCGGGCCGGCGCGGATTGCTCCGCCGGCGCCGAGGTCTGCGACGGCGCAGCGCCGCCGTCCACGCCCAGGCGACCACCGCCGCCGAGGCCTTGGCCGCGCACCGTCTGCGCCTTGTAGTTGCGCAGCGAACGAACCATCTGGTTGAACGCGTCCATGAAGGCCGCGGCAATTACCTTGCCTTGCGCCGTGTTGGTGTAGCCGCCGAGGCCGCCGCCGGCACGGCCGCCGAATACCGAGCCGAAGGCGCCGAAATCGGTCTTGGAGGCGCTGCCTTCCGAGGCCGCAACCTGCACGCCGGAGCGGTTGTCGATGAGCGTCAGGAGCGCACTGGCTTCCTTGGTCTGCATGCTGCCGCCGACCGCAGCCAGGGCGCGCCCACGGTTGCCGCCGACCAGGCCGCCCAGGGCGCCGCCGATACCGCCCGCGTCGCTGTTGCTGAACACGATCTCGGGCGAAAGGCCGTAGTCGGAAGCCACCATCTGGCCGCGGCCGAAGTTGCTGCCGCCGCGCATTTCGCCCGATTGCATGAGCGCGCGTTCGCGGTTCATGGCGTTCATGCCCGCTGCGCCGCGCTCGACCACCACGAAGCAGTTCGATTGCTGCACCAAGAGGCGCAGCAGGTTGGCCGTGGGCGGCAGGCGGTATTCGCCGGTGAGGATGGTGTACCAGCCCGAGTTCACGTTCTCGATGAGCGAGACGGTGCCGAGCGGCGATTCGCAGCGCTCGAGCTGGCTGCTCTCGCCTGCGGTTGCCGAACCGGCAGCGCTGCCGGTCGCCGTGGTCTTGGCAGACTGGCTGCCCATCTGCATGTCGGTGGTCACGCAGCCGGTCAGCAGCAGCGCGCCCACGGCCACGGCCGCGACCGGAAACTTGTTGAATTTCATGAAGGACTCCCTCTCCTCGAGATTTGCGATTTGAAAATCAGCGGAGAGGATACGCGTAAAAGATTGCAAGAAACAATTGCGCAAAAGTCCGAGCCGCAGCCCGCTGGCTAGGCCGTTCGGCGGATGCGTTCGATCAGGCCGTTGAGCGCCTCGATGGAGCCGAAGTGAATGGCGAGTTCCCCGCTCTCCTCGACCTTGCCGCCGCGCTTGCTGCGCTTCTTGATGCGGACCTCGACCTCGGCGGTGAGCAGGTCGGCCAGCTCTTCTTCCACGCGCTGAAGGTCGCGCGACTTTTCGCCGTCGTTGCCGCGGCGCGATGGGGTCAGCGTGAACTCGGCGGCAAGCCGCTTCACCAGCGACTCGGCCTCGCGCACCGACATTTTCTTGGCGGCAATCTGGTTGGCGGCGGTGATCTGCGTGCCGCGGTCCAGCGACAGCAGGGCACGGGCGTGGCCCATATCGATGTCGCCGGCCATCAGCATCTGCTGCGCAGGCTCCGCCAGGTTCAGCAGGCGCAGCAGATTGCTGGCGGCGCTGCGCGAGCGGCCCACTGCCTGTGCGGCAGCTTCGTGAGTGAGCCCAAACTCCGAGACCAGGCGTTGCAGGCCTTGGGCTTCTTCGAGCGGGTTGAGGTCTTCGCGCTGGATGTTCTCGATGAGCGACATGGCCGCCGCGGCCTCATTGGGCACGTCGCGCACCAGCACCGGCACCCGGTCGAGGCCCGCCAGCCTGGCGGCCCGGAAGCGGCGCTCGCCGGCAATGATTTCGTACTCGGCGTTCTTGGCGGCGGCAGATGTCTCGTCGAGTCGGCGCACCAGGATCGGCTGCATGATGCCCTGCGCCTTGATGCTCTCGGCCAGTTCGTACAGCGCACCTTCGTCCATGCGGGTGCGCGGCTGGTAAACGCCGGCCACCATCTGGTCGAGCATCAGCGTGTTCGGGTTCTGCGCCGCGGCGCCCTCTTCCGTTCCGTTGCTGTTGTCGGCGGCGGGTGCGGCCGTGGGGCCGAGCAGCGCTTCGAGGCCGCGCCCCAGACCCTTGGGTTTCTTGGTCGCCATCAGTGCTTGTCTTTCGAGATTTCGTTCAATAGTTGCCGGCCTTCGGGCCAGTCGCCCAGGCCGGACTCGGCGTTCAGGTGGCCGCCCGCGCCGGCGTCGACAAAGCGCGCGCCCCAGTCGGCCGCCATCTGGCGGGAGCGCTTGGCGTCGCAGTACGGATCGTCGTTGGCGGCGGTCAGCACCGCCGGAAACGGCAGCGGCTTGCGCACGATGGGCGCCCAGCCGGGAATCAGCTGGCGCAGGTCGTCGCGTTCGAGGTCGCCGGGCGCGACCAGCAATGCGCCGCGCACCTTGTGCGTGTTGCGCGAGTGCGCAGCCCAGGCGGCCACCAGGATGCAGCCAAGGCTGTGCGCCGCAAAGGCCACCGGGCCGGGAGCCGCCAGCACTTCTTCCTCGAGCCGTGCGGACCAGTCGCCGCGCAGGGGGTGCATCCACTCATGCTGCTCGACACGGTGGTCGCCATACAGCGACTCCCAACGGGTTTGCCAATGGCCGGGGCCGCTGTTCTGCCAGCCCGGCAGCAACAGGATGCGGGGGATTGTCATTTGCTACGAATGGGAATGCACACGTCCATCGCGGACGGCGTCAGATGCTTTTTTCGGAATCGGGCGTGGCCGCCGGAGCCAGCACGTCGTCGGGAATCGCCAAGTTGGGCGCGGCCGGGGCGACCGGCGCCACCTCTGCGATAGGAGGCGCCACCGCGCCCGAGGCGAATGCGCTGGCGGGCGGCATCTTCTCGACCAGTTCTTTGGCAAAGGCGATGAAGGCCTGGCTGCCGCGGGCGGCCGGATCGAACACCACGCCGGGCAGTCCGTAGCTCGGCGCCTCGGCAAGCCGCACGTTGCGCGGAATGACCGTATCGAACACCTTGTCGCCGAAGTGGGACTTGAGCTGCTCGCTCACCTGCTGCTGCAGCGTGATGCGTGGATCGAACATCACGCGCAGCAGGCCGATGATCTGCAGGTTCTTGTTGAGGTTGGCGTGCACCTGCTTGATGGTGTTGACCAGGTCGGTCAGCCCTTCGAGCGCAAAGTACTCGCACTGCATCGGCACGATCACGCCATGGGCGGCGCACAGGCCGTTGAGCGTGAGCAGGCTCAGGCTCGGCGGACAGTCGATCAGCACGAAGTCGTACTCGGCGCCAACGGCGGCCAGCGCGGTGCGCAGACGCTTCTCGCGGCGGTCGAGTGCCACCATTTCCACCTCGGCGCCCGCCAGTTCGCGGTTGGCGCCCAGCACGTCATAGCCGCAGCCGCCCTCCACCAGCTTGTCGGCCTTGACGCGCGCCTCGGCCACGGAGGCCGATTCGAGCAGCACGTCGTACACCGTCATTTCCAGTTGGCGCTTGTCGATGCCCGAACCCATGGTTGCATTGCCCTGGGGATCGAGGTCGATCATCAGCACCCGCTGGCCGACCTTGGCCAAGCCGGCGGCAAGGTTGACGGTGGTGGTGGTCTTGCCGACGCCGCCCTTCTGGTTGGCAATACAGAAAATCTTGGCCATGTGGAGATCAGCGGGAAATGGCGAGCTTGACGCCGAAGGCAATCAGAAAGACACCCGCGAGCTTTTCAAGGGCGCCTGAAATACGCGGATTGGCACGGATGCGTTCGGCCAGAAAGTGCGTGAGCAGCGTGGACGTGAGGCCGTACAGAAAGGTGAGCACTGCAATGGTTACCGCCATGGCGCCGAAAGTGACCACGCCCTGGTGGCGCGCCGGATCGACGAAGAGCGGAAAGAAGGCCATGTAGAACACGATTGCCTTGGGGTTGAGCAAGGTGATCATCAGCGCCTGACGCAAGAAGTGGCTGGGGCGAATGTTGAGAATCGGCGCTGCGCCGGGCTTGGCGAGCAGCATCTTGAAGCCGAGCCAGGCAAGGTAGGCCGCACCCAGCCACTGCACGGCCGCAAAGGCGGTCGGGTAAGCAGCCAGCACAGCCGACACGCCCGCCACCGCCGCCCACATGAGGAACTGGTCGCCAATGATCACGCCGAAGGTGGCCGCCAGTCCGCCGCGGATTCCGCCTTTGCTGGTCGAGGTAATCAGCGCCAGGTTGCCCGGACCGGGAATCAGGAGAAAGAGGACGATGGCAACAACGAATGCGCCGTAGTCAGCAATGCCGAACATGGGATTTGCCTCGAAAAAGAGAGCCAGGGGGAGGCGTCGAGTCTAAGCGAGGCAGGTGCCGCAAGGAGCGTTCGGTGCCGGCTTTCACCAGCGCCGCCGCTTCTTTTTTGCCGGATCAGGCCGTTTCTTTGCGCGCCCAGACGATGCAGCGCTCCGCATCCAGGCCCGGAACGGTCAGTTGTTCCACGTGAAACACTGCAGTGCCTTGGGGCAGCACGGCAAGTTCGTCGCTTGGTACCTTGCCTTTCATGGCCAGCCAAACGCCGCCGGACGCCAGCAGGTGTTTCGATCCGTTGAAGAAATCCGGAAGCGAAGCAAAGGCGCGGGAGCTGATGATTTCGTAGCTGCCGGTGAGCGACTCGACCCGCGCATGAAGGCCGCGCAGATTGGGCAGCTCAAGCTCGGCAGCCACCTGTTGAACGAAGGCCGCCTTCTTGGCGACGGCGTCGAGACAGCTCACATCGAGATCCGGCCGCATGATGGCGATCACCACGCCCGGCAACCCGCCGCCCGATCCGACGTCGAGCAGCTTCCCCTTCCCTGCCCACTCACGCTGCAGCGGCATTACCGCCGCCAGACTGTCGAGCAGATGGTGAGTCAGCACGCTGGCCGGGTCACGCAGGGCCGTCAGGTTGTAGACCTTGTTCCACTTGAGCATGAGCGTGCCGTAAGCCAGCAGCTGTTCCGCCTGCTTGTCGGACAAAGCGGTGCCCAAGGCTGCCGCGCCTTGGCGCAGCGTTTCGATGGGCGCGCTCATTGGGTGGGCTGCGATTCTGCAGTCGCTTCCGTGGCGGCGTCGCGGTTGAACGCCTTGTGGCCGCCCTTTCGCAGATGGATCATCAACAGCGAAATTGCAGCGGGCGTTACGCCCGAGATGCGCGAAGCCAAGCCCAGCGTTTCGGGCCGGTGCTTGTCGAGCTTCTGGCGAACCTCGAAGCTCAGAGCCTTGACTTGGCTGTAGTCGAAATCCGCCGGCAGCCGCAGGTTCTCGAAGTGCGCAGCGCGCTCTACTTCGTCGTGCTGCCGCTCGATGTAGCCGGAATACTTGGCCGAGATTTCGATCTGCTCGATCTCCGTTTCGCTGAGCGCCGAGGCCGCGCTGTACTTTCCACCGTCGAGCGACATCAATGTTTGGTAGCTCACATCGGGACGGCGCAGCAGATCGGCCAGGTTGTACTCATGCTCAATGGCCTTGCCCAGCACGCGCTCTGACTCCGCCGCTGGCAAGTTGCGCGGATTCACCCAGATCGACTTGAGCCGTTGTGTTTCACGTGAAACAGCATCGCGCTTGCGGCTGAAAGCATCCCATTGCTCGTCGCCGACCAAGCCGAGCTTGCGCCCCGCTTCGGTCAAGCGCATGTCGGCGTTGTCTTCGCGCAGCTGCAGCCGGAACTCCGCGCGGCTGGTGAACATGCGATACGGCTCAGTCACGCCCTTTGTAATGAGGTCGTCGACCAGCACGCCCAAGTACGCTTCATCGCGGCGCGGCAGCCAAGCCTCTTCGCCCCGGCATTGAAGCGCGGCATTGATGCCGGCAAACAAACCTTGGGCCGCGGCCTCTTCATAGCCGGTGGTGCCGTTGATCTGGCCGGCAAAAAACAGGCCCTTGATTGCACGGGTCTCGAAGCTGCTCTTGAGCTCGCGCGGATCGAAGTAGTCGTACTCGATGGCATAGCCCGGCCGCAGGATGTGCGCGTTCTCCAGCCCGGGCATCGAGCGAACGAGCTGGTACTGGATGTCGAACGGCAGGCTGGTCGAAATCCCGTTCGGGTAGTACTCGTTGGTCGTCAGGCCTTCGGGCTCCAGAAAGATCTGATGGCTTTCCTTGTCGGCAAAGCGGTTGATCTTGTCTTCCACGCTCGGGCAGTAGCGCGGACCGACGCCATCGATCTTGCCGGTGAACATCGGGCTGCGGTCGAAGCCGGAGCGAATGATGTCGTGCGTGCGCTCATTGGTGTGTGTGATCCAGCAGGCCATTTGCTGCGGGTGCATGTCGACACGGCCCATGAAGCTGAACACCGGCATCGGCCCTGCCCCGCCTGGCATGCCGTCGCCCGGTTGTTCGGTGCACTTCGAAAAGTTGATGGTGCGGCCGTCGAGCCGCGGCGGCGTGCCGGTCTTGAGGCGGCCCTGGGGCAGCTTCAGTTCCTTGAGCCGCGCCGACAGGCTGATGGCCGGCGGGTCGCCCGCGCGCCCGGCCTGGTAGTTGTCGAGGCCGACGTGAATGCGGCCATCGAGAAAAGTCCCGGCGGTAAGCACCACGGTGCGCGCGCGAAAGGCAATGCCCACCTGCGTGACGGCACCCACCACGCGGTCGCCCTCCACCATCAGGTCGTCTACTGCTTGCTGGAACAGGCTCAGGTTCGGCTGGTTCTCCAGGCGGCGGCGAATCGCTGCCTTGTACAAGACACGGTCGGCCTGCGCGCGGGTCGCGCGAACGGCCGGGCCCTTGCTTGAATTGAGAATGCGAAACTGGATACCAGCCTCGTCGGTTGCAATGGCCATCGCGCCGCCCAGCGCATCGACCTCTTTCACCAGGTGGCCCTTGCCGATGCCGCCGATGGATGGATTGCAGCTCATCTGCCCCAGCGTCTCGATGTTGTGGGAGAGCAGCAGCGTCTTGGCGCCCATGCGGGCAGCAGCAAGCGCGGCTTCAGTGCCGGCATGGCCACCGCCAACGACGATGACATCGAATTCTTCGGGATACAGCATGAGAGAGGGGCGCACTGACGCGTGCGCTGCGCAAAGGGGGCACCAATTTTAATCGGGGGTGCTGCTTTGCGCCTGGAATGGGGGCAACGTGGTTAATTGCTTTGTAAAAGCCTCGGACCCATGCTCATCATCTTGCTTGTGCTATATATTTGATAGCAAACAAACAAGGCTGCACAAGGCCTAATCGGCAGCGGCCGCCAGTTCCACCACAGGCACCGGCTTTTCGATGCCCACCAGCGCACCCGTGGGCTCGGGCTCGGCCGGCGGCGCCACGCTCTCGTCCTGCAGCTCGCGAATGACCAGCGTCTTGCCCGTCATCGCTACGGCGCCGAATATCGTGCAGAAGGCCACATCCTTGGCATCGCGCCCGGTGCCCACCCGCACCAGCCGGTCGACCGGCGCCATGCGAGTCGGGTCGAACAGCACCCATCGACCGCCGAGCCAGGCTTCGAAGACGGCGTGGAAATCCTGCGGCGGTTCGTCGAACCACACGTAGCCCACCACCAGCCGCGCCGGAATGTTCAGTGCGCGGCAGAAGGTAATGCCCAGGTGCGCAAAGTCGCGGCACACGCCCGCGCGTTCCACAAACACTTCGCGTGCGGTGGTCGTCGAGTCGCTGCTGCCCGGCTCATAAGTGATGCTGTCGTGAATCCAATCGACGATGGCCTGCACCCGGCCGATGCCCGGCGCGAGATCGCCAAAGAGCTGCTGTGCGCAGCGCGACATCAGGTCCGACTCGCAGTAACGCGACGGCATCATGTAGTGGAGTATTTCGTTCGGCACCTCGTTGACCGGCACCTCCTGCAGATCGAGCGGCACGTCGACCTGCCTGCGCTGCACGGTCGCCTTGTAGCGGATCTTCAGCGGGCCAGGCCGTGCATCGAAGCGCACGAAGCGATTGCCGCTCGACTCGTCGCAATACACCTGCACCTCCGTCGGCGGCTCGATGGTCAACGCTTCGCTGATCACCGCCTGCGAGCCTGCCTGCGCAGCCTCGATGTTGAGCTGCATGTGCGCGGGCGCGCTGACTTCGTAGCCGAGTTCCGCCTCGATATGGGAGATGTGCATGCGCGCCTTGGGTGGTTTGTTGTTGTCGATCGGGGTTCAGGCGCGCCGGCGGCGCGAGCGGTGCTCAGGAAGCTGCCAGTGCGTTTGCGTCACCAGCAGCACCCGCATCACGCGGTGGGCCGGGCTCTGCAGCAGCACGCCCAACGGACGCGCACGCGGCCACCGCGGAAGAAGGCCGTGCATCAATCGATTGCCTTTTTGACTGCCCCGATTCCCAGCGCCGCAAGAACCACGAAGATCACCGCCAGCACCAGGAACAGGCCGAACAGCAGCTTGGCAATACCGGCCGCGCCGGCAGCAACGCCGCCGAAGCCCAGGACACCGGCCACCAGCGAGATGACCGCAAAGATGATCGCGTACTTCAACATCTGAAACTCCTTGTGGTGGGCCACCCCACCGTTGCGGCGAGCTTAGAAAGGGCCCGCCGCCGCACCGATAGTCGGCGCGCGCGAGCAGCCGTAGGACAAAACGCGCATCGTGAAACCCGCTAGCATGCAGGCGGTCCAAAGATTTTTCGCTATCCACATCCTTCGGAGATTCCTCGCATGAAGCTGTATTACTCGCCCGGCGCCTGTTCGCTTTCGCCCCACATCGCGCTGCACGAAGCCGGCCTTGCCTTCGAACCTGTGCTGGCCAGCACCAAGAGCCACAAGCTGCAGGACGGCACCGACTACTACGGCATCAACCCGCTCGGCTATGTGCCGCTGCTCGAGCTCGACGACGGCACGCGCCTGCGCGAAGGCCCGGCCATCGTCCAGTACATTGCCGATCTCGCGCCCACCAAGAACCTCGCGCCGGCCGCCGGCACGCTGCAGCGCTATCGCCTGCAAGAGTGGCTCACCTTCATCGGCACCGAAATGCACAAGGGCTACAGCCCGCTGTTCAACCCGGCCATGCCCGAAGAAGCCAAGACCATCTTCAAGGACAAGCTCAAGTCGCGCTACCAGTGGCTCGACGGCCAGCTCGCCGACAAGCAGTACCTGATGGGCGACCACTTCAGCGTGGCCGACGGCTACCTGTTCACCGTAACCAACTGGACCAAGCCCACCGGCGTCGACATTTCGGACTTCGCCAATGTGCAGGCATGGCACGCGCGCGTTGCTGCCCGCCCCGCCGTTCAGGAGGCAATGAAGGCCGAAGGCCTGCTGAAGTAAGAAGAAGCGCTCAGAACGCACCTGAAAGCGGTTCGGCCTTCTAGGGAAAACCCGGGCCGCTTCAGCCACAAGCCGCATGTTGCGGCTTTTTTTTCGGGCCACGCTAGGGGGTCGAATTCCAGACCTTGCAACGAAGGACCCAAACGATGGCCGAAGCCCCTTCAGCCCCAAAACTGCGCGAGGAACTGCGCGAGGAGATGCGCGGGCCCGTGATGTGGCTCACCATCGACCGCGAAGAGCGCCGCAACGCCATCAGCGCGGGCGTGCTCTCGGCAATGTCGAACGCACTGGCGCGCGCCAACCAGGACCGCGCGGTGCGCGCCGTCGTCATTACCGGCAGCGGCACGCGCGCCTTCTGCGCCGGCGCCGACCTGCAGAGCGGCACCTCCTTCAAGTTCGACTATGCGGAGCCTCACCAGGGCTTTGCGAACCTCTTTCGCCAGGCACGCCAATCGACTGTGCCCCTGATCGCGCGCGTCAACGGCGCCTGCATGGCGGGCGGCATGGGGATCATGGGCATGTGCGACATGGCCGTGGCCAGCAGCCAGGCCGTGTTCGGGCTTCCCGAGGTCAAGGTCGGCCTCTTTCCCGCGCAGGTGCTCAGCGTGCTCGGCAACCTGCTGCCGCGTCGCGTGCTGGCCGAGATGTGCATCACCGGCGAACCGATCACCGCCGCACAGGCGCTCGAGTACCGGCTGGTCAACCACGTGAGCGACGACCTCGATGCAACGGTCGACTGGCTGCTCGGCCGCCTGCTCGACAAGTCGCCGGCCGCCATACGGCGCGGCCTGTACACCATGAAGAAAATCGAAGCGATGGCTTTCGAGGAATCGATGGCGTTCACCGAAAGCCAGATCGGCCTCTTTGCACTGACCGAAGACGCGGCGGAGGGCCAGCTTGCCTTTCGCGAAAAGCGCAAGCCGCAGTGGAGCGGCCGATGAACCGCGTCGTGCGCATCGGCGGTGCATCGGGCTTCTGGGGCGACAGCAGCGTGGGGGCGCCGCAGCTCGTGGCCAGCGGGCAGATCGACTACCTGGTGTTCGACTACCTGGCCGAGCTCACCATGTCGATCCTCGCGGGTGCGCGGCTCAAGAAGCCGGAGCTCGGCTACGCAACCGACTTCGTCTCGGTTGCGATGAAGGCAGTGCTGAAGGACGTCGTGCAGCAAGGCATCCGCGTGGTGAGCAACGCGGGCGGCGTCAATCCGCAGGGCTGCGCCGATGCGCTTGCCGCACTCGCCGCCGAGCAAGGCATTGCATTGAAGATCGCGGTGGTAAGCGGCGACGACGTCTTGCCGCTTCTGCCGCAGCTTCGGCAGCAACAGCCCGCGGTGCGCGAACTGCAAAGCGGCGCACCGCTGCCCGAGCGCGTGCTCACGGCCAACGCGTATCTGGGCGCAAGGCCCATCCAGGCAGCTCTGGATGGGGGTGCGCAGGTGGTCATCACCGGCCGATGCGTCGACTCGGCCGTGACGCTTGGCGTGCTGATGCACGAGTTCGGCTGGCAGCCCGGCGACCACGACCTGCTCGCGGCCGGCAGCCTCGCCGGCCACATCATCGAATGCGGCTGCCAGGCCACGGGTGGCCTGCACACCGACTGGGACACTGTGCCCGATTGGCCGAACATCGGCTACCCGATCGTCGAGTGCCATGCCGACGGCCGCTTTGTCGTCACCAAGCCCGCGGGCACCGGCGGCAAGGTGACGCCGGCGGTGGTCGGCGAGCAGATGCTCTATGAAATCGGCGACCCCTCGGCCTACCTGCTGCCCGACGTGGTGGCGGACTTCACGCAGGTGCGCATCGAACAGGCGGGCGAACACCGCGTGCGCGTGCACGGCGCGCGCGGCCGCGCACCCACCGCAAGCTACAAGGTCTGCGCCACCTATGTGGATGGGTTCAAGGCCGCATCGCAGCTCACCATCGTCGGCTTCGATGCGGTGGCCAAGGCGCAACGCACGGGCGAGGCGATCCTCGCGCGCACGAGCACGCTGTTTGCGCAGCATGGCTTCGGTCCGTACAGCGGCACGCAGCTCGAGGTGCTTGGCGCGGAGTCTTGCTACGGGCCGCACGCGTGCGCAACGCAAACGCGCGAGGCTGTGCTCCGGATTGCGGTCACGCATCCGCGCAAGGAAGCGCTGGAGCTCTTCGCGCGCGAAGTGGCCCCGGCCGGCACTTCGTGGGCACCGGGCACCACCGGGGCCGGCGGTGGGCGCTCGCCGGTGTCGCCGTCGATTCGCCAGTACGCGTTCCTGCTCGACAAGTCGAAGGTGGAAGCGCGCGTGGCGATCGATGGGCAGCGCATCGAAGTGCCGCGCGATGCGGGGCCGGCTGCCGGCGAAGAGACGTTCTCGCCAACGCCGCCGCCGAGCATTGCCGAACCGCAGGCTGCATCCTTCGACGGCGATGCCGGCATCGTCGAAGTCCCGCTCATCCGACTCGCCTGGGCGCGCAGCGGCGACAAGGGCGACACCTCCAACATCGGCGTCATCGCGCGCCATCCTGCCCTGCTGCCGCTGCTGCGCGAGCAACTGACCGAGGGGCGCGTGGCCGAATGGCTCGCGCATCTGGTCAAGGGCCCCGTCACACGCTACGAAGTGCCGGGGATCTGTTCCTTCAACTTCGTCTGCGAACAGGCGCTGGGCGGCGGGGGCATGGCATCGCTGCGCAACGATGCACTCGGCAAGGGCATGGGACAGATCCTGCTCGCGCTGCCGATGCGCGTGGGCGCCGAATGGCTCGCGCTGCTGGAGGCAAGCACCCCGGCAGACCATGCCGCACCAGGCGCCTAGCAGCAAACGGGCAACCGTGCCGCAGCAGGGTTGGCCGCGCGGGCTTAGCCTCGCGGCCTCTGTCCCACTCTTTCCGGCAATCTCCGGTTCACGCAATGCCTTCTCTTTTCGACCCCGTACAAGCCGGCGACCTGCAACTCGCCAACCGCATCGTGATGGCACCGCTCACGCGCAACCGCTCGCCGAATGCCATCCCGACCGAGATGGCCGCCACCTACTACGCGCAGCGCGCCTCGGCCGGCTTGCTCATCACCGAAGCCACCGCCATCAGCCACCAGGGCCAGGGCTATGCCGACGTGCCGGGCCTCTACGGCACCGAACAGCTCGACGGATGGAAGCGCGTGACCGACGCGGTGCACGCCAAGGGCGGCAAGATCGTGGTCCAGCTCTGGCATGTGGGCCGCGTCTCGCACACCGAACTCCAACCTGACGGCGGCAAGCCCGTCGCGCCCTCGGCCATCACCGCCAAGACGAAGACCGTGCTCATCAAGGATGGCGTGCCGACCTTCGTCGAAACCTCCGAGCCTCGCGCGCTCGACGCCGAAGAGTTGCCCGGC
The DNA here is from genome assembly GCF_037204085.1 of Variovorax sp. CCNWLW235. Taxonomy (NCBI): domain Bacteria; kingdom Pseudomonadati; phylum Pseudomonadota; class Betaproteobacteria; order Burkholderiales; family Comamonadaceae; genus Variovorax; species Variovorax sp. CCNWLW235. The sequence continues at coordinate 15,553 of NZ_JBBCBW010000033.1, forward strand.
ATCGTCCACGCCTACGCCGCCGCCGCGCGCAACGCGGTGGAAACCGCCGGCTTCGACGGCGTGGAACTGCATGGCGCCAACGGCTACCTGCTCGACCAGTTCCTGAAGGACGGCAGCAACAAGCGCACCGACGACTACGGCGGCAGCATCGAGAACCGCGCCCGCCTGCTGCTCGAAGCCACGCGCGCCGTGGTCGATGCCGTCGGCGGCGGCAAGACCGGCATTCGCCTGTCGCCCGTCACGCCCGCCAACGACGTGCACGATTCCGATCCGCAGCCGCTCTTCACCTACGTGGTGAAGCAGCTCGCGCCGCTCGGCCTGGCGTACATCCACATCATCGAAGGCGCCACCGGCGGCCCGCGCGAAATCGAAGACCGCCCGTTCGACTACGAGGCACTCAAGGCTGCCTACCGCCAGGCCGGCGGCAAGGGCGCATGGATGGTCAACAACGGCTACGACAAGCCGCTGGCCGATGAAGCCGTCAAGGAGGGCGACGACCTCGTGGCCTTCGGCAAGCCCTTCATCGCCAACCCCGACCTGGTGCGCCGCCTGCGCGAAAACGCACCGCTCAATGAAGTGGACAAGGCCACGATGTACGGCGGCGGCGCCAAGGGCTACACGGACTATCCCGCGCTGGCCTGAGTTCGCAACGCGGCGCGAGGCCATGGCAAGATGCGGCGGCACATTGATCTGCCGCAGGAGACAAACGCCATGGCCCGCATCGAACAGCGACTCGCAACCCTCGGCCTCGTGCTGCCGCCGCCGGTCTCGCCGCCGCCCGGCGTGGTGCTGCCTTTCAGCTTCGTGCGCATCGTCGGAAGCCGCGCGCTCATCTCCGGCCACGGCCCGCTCAACGCCGACGGCACCATTGCCGCGCCGCTCGGCAAGCTGGGCCGCGAACTCACTGTCGAACAAGGCTACGCATCGGCACGGCTGACGGCGCTGGCGATGCTGGGCAGCCTGCAGCGCACGCTCGGCGACCTGGACCGCATCACCGCATGGACGCGCGTGTTCGGCATGGTGGCCTCGGCACCGGGCTTCGACAAACAGCCGGCCATCATCAACGGCTTCTCGGACCTCGTGCTTGAACTCTTCGGGCCCGACGTCGGTGCCCATGCGCGCAGCGCCGTGGGCATGGCGGAGCTGCCGTTCAATATCCCGGTCGAGATCGAAGGCGAAGTGGAGCTCGAGGCTTGAGCGCCATGCAACTCGGAAGACTGCATCACGTCGCCGTCATCTGCGGCGATTACGAGGTGTCCAAGCGCTTCTATACCGAAGTGCTGGGCCTGCGCGTGGTGGCCGAAAACTACCGCGCGGCGCGCAGTTCGTACAAGCTCGATCTCGCGCTGCCCGACGGTTCGCAGATCGAGCTGTTCTCTTTTCCGAACGCACCGCCGCGCCTCACCCGGCCCGAAGCGCAAGGCCTGCGACACCTGGCTTTCGAAGTGCCCGACGTGCAGGCCGCGGCCGAAGCACTGGCCGCGCAAGGCGTTGCAGTGGAGCCGCTGCGCATCGATGAATACACGGGTCGTCGCTTCACGTTCTTTGCGGACCCCGACGGCCTGCCGCTGGAACTCTACGAGGCCGAACCGGGCACACCGCCTGGCGCAGTGCCCTCGTAGTCGTCCTGCAGAGGACGGTGATGAATCTCCGCGAAGGTCACGCTCACCCGCAACCCCGAGGGCTCGGCCGCATCGAGCCGCAGCTCGGCGCCGAGCAGCTCCGCGTAGCGCGCCACAATCGACAGGCCCAGCCCCGAGCCCTGCCCCAGCTTCTGGCCCGCCGGGCCTTGCGCCCAGCGCTGCATCAGGTCGCGCTGCGCCTCGAGCGGAATGCCCGGGCCGTCGTCGATCACGCTCAGGGTGCGGCCTGCCAGCTCGACGGTGATGGTGTGCCCGCCGTAGCGCAGCGCGTTGTCGATCAGGTTGTCGAGAATGCCCTCGACCAGGGCTTCGTTCGCCAGCACCGTCACCCGTTCGTCGAGGCCTCGCGCCCCCAGGTCGACACCGCGCGTGTCGGCGCGGGCCAGGTGCCGCAGCACGGTTTGTTCTGCGAGCACGTCGAGCCGCACCGGTTCTCGCGCAAGGCCGGTGCGTGCTTCGTCGGCCAGGGCCAGCGCCAGCAGCTGGTCGATGAGATGGCTTGCGCGGGCCTGCCTTTCGGCCACGCGCGCAAGCTGCTCGCGCCACACTTTGGAATCGTGCTGCGCAAGGCCGTATTCGGCCAGCGCGCGAATGCCGGCGAGCGGCGTGCGCAACTCGTGCGCCACGTTGCCCACGAACTCGCGCTGCGCTCGCACGCTGTGGTTCAACCGCTCGAACAGCGCGTTGACCGCATTGCCCAGCCGCTGCACTTCGCGCGAGGTTTCGACCACCGCCACCGGTGAAAGGTCGTACACGTCGCGGCGGTCGAGCGCCTGCTGGAGTTCGCCGAGCGGGCGCAAATCGCGCCGGATGCCACGCCAGAGCCACACGGCAAGCAGCACCAGCAGCAGCGCCTGCGGCGTGAGCGCAAAACCGAGCAGCTGCCGCACCAGCGCCGCGCGGCTGAGCGTGGTCTGCGCAATGATCACGCGGTAGGGCATGAGCAGGCCGGGATCGGCGTCGTGATCGAGCACCACGGCGCGCAAGACCTTGCCGTCATGGTTCACGTCCGAGAAGCGAAAGCGTGCGCCCTCCGCCGGCAGCGGCGCGTTCAGGCCGGCCTGCCCCGAGATCAATGTGCCGTCGAGCCGCTGCACCGCGAAATACACCTGGTCCACCTGGTCGAACAGCACCGTGGCCACTTCCCGCGGCGACAGCAGCAGCTCGATGCCGCGCTCGCCCGCCTGCACGTTGGCCGAGAGCGCATAGGCGTCGTCGAGCATGCTGCGGTCGAAGGCCTGCTCGGCAAAGTAGTTGGCAATGACCAGCGCAATCACCGCGCCCAGCATCCAGGTGAGCGCCAACGGCACCAGCACGTTGCGCAGCACGCGGCGCGTGAGCGAAGGCGCGGCCTTCTGCCGGCGCGGCACGGCGGGTGCGGTGCGGCTCACACTTCGGCTTCGAGCAGGTAGCCGATGCCGCGCAGCGTGCGAATGCCCGCGCCCGAGCCGACCAGCTTCTTGCGCAGCCGCGAGATGAAGGCCTCCAGTGCGTTGTCGCCCAGCGATTCGTCGAAGCTCGACAGCTTGTCGGACAGCGCCCGCTTGCTCACCGTGCGGCCCGGCGGGCTCATCAGCTCCCACAGCACTTCGAACTCGCGCGCCGGCAGGTCGAGCGGCCCGTTCGCGGTTGAAAATCGGCGCGCCTTGCGGTCGAGCTTGAGGTGCCCGAGCAGCACGATGTCCTCGGTGCCCTTGGCGCGGCGCACGAGCGCGCGCAGGCGTGCCTCGACCTCGGCAAGATCGAAGGGCTTGCCCAGGTAGTCGTCGGCGCCGGCGTCGAGGCCCGCTATGCGTTCTTCGGTGCGGCCGCGCGCCGTGAGCACCAGCACCGGCGTGCGGTCGCCTCGCGCGCGTGCCTGGCGCAGGGCGGTCAGGCCGCTGGCCAGGCCGCTCGTGGGGCTTGCGGTGGCCGGCAGGTTCAGGTCGAGCAGCACCGCATCGAAGGGCTGCACGCGCCAGAGGTGGTCGGCGTCCTCGACATTGGCAGACACGTCGACCCGATGGCCGGCATCCGCAAGGCTGCGCAGCATCACGTCGCGCAGTACGGCATCGTCTTCGACAAGCAGGATTCGCATGGTGTGTGTAGTGGGTTGAGAAGCCTATTCTTGCGCGAAGGAGGGTCAGCGGCCCGTCAGTGCCCAGCGGCGATAAACGCGGCATGAGCATACGACAGCAACCCGCAGCGCGCCGCACGGCCATCGTGCTGCTGCATGGTTTATGCAGCACACCTGACGAGCTCCTGACCGTGCAATCGGCCCTGCGCGGCAGCGGGTATCCGGTGCATCCGATGCGCGTCGACGGCTACTCGTTCGATGCCGCCGCGCCGGTGCAGCACGCCGCACCGTACGAGCGCTGGCTCGACGCCATCGAAGCGCAGGTCAGAATGCTGCGCGCGCAGCATGACCGTGTGCTGCTGGTCGGCATTTCGGCCGGTTCGTCGCTTGCGCTCGGCGCTGCCATCCGCTGCGGCAGCGATGTCGACGCGCTGGTGCTGATGTCGACCACGCTGCGCTTCGACGGCTGGGCCATTCCGCGCACGCACATGCTGCTGCCGCTCGCGCTGTACACCCCGCTCGGCCGGCTCTGGCAGTACCGGGAGCGCCCACCCTACGGTGTGAAGAACGAACGCGTGCGCGCCTGGATCGAGCGCGAACTGCGCCAGCGCAAGGTATCGAGTGCCGGCAGCGCGCTGATCGGCGTCGGTCACCTGCGCGAGCATGACCGGCTGATCCGCCATGTGAGGCGCAACCTTCGCCGCGTGCAGTGCGCCAGCGTGCTCGCGCTGCATGCACGGCAGGACGAAGTGGCCAGCGTGGCCAACCTCGACATCCTTGCGCGAGGCCTGCGCTGCAAGGCATTTCGCAGCGTGGTGCTGCCCGACAGCTATCACATGATCACGATCGACAACGACCGCCACCAGGTGGCGCGCGAAACAGTGGCCTTTGCCGATGCCGTGGCACATGGCATGCCGAGCACGTCGGGCATCCCAGGCATGTCGGTTGCTTCCGCCGCCTCGTTCACCCGCAGCAGCTTTTTCGCCTGAAAGAAACGTTTCATGTCCTCTTCCCTGTCTTCACTGATCTTCAACAACATCACGGCCATCCTGGTGGGCAAGTTCGAAGTCGAGCGAGCGGCCATCGCGCCCGCCACGGCCTTGTCCGAGCTCGGCCTCGACTCGCTCGGGCTGATGGAATTCGTCTTCGCGGTGGAAGACGCTTTCCATCTGCGCCTTCCCGAAGACCGGCTCGATCCGCGCGAAGCGGGCATCACGCTCCAGAGCCTGTGCGAGGCGATCGAAGAGCAGATCAGGTGCGACGCCGAGTCGTCGGCGGCCGTGCACGCGTGAGCAACGAAAGGCCCCGTTCGATGCAACCGGCCGGTGCGCCGGTGTTCGTGACGGGTCTGGGCTTTGTCACGCCGCTCGGGCGCACCGCCGACACCTTCGACGATGCGCTCTTCAATGCACGCTCGGCGGTGCGCGCGCAAACGCTTTGCATCGAAGGCCTCGACCCCATCGAGCTTGCCGCGGCCGCCTGCGAGTTCAACGCGGAAGAGATGCGAAGCAACTCGCGCCTGCCGCTCGACCGCGGCACTGCAATGGCGCTCGCGGCCGCGCACGACGCCGCTGCAGAGGCCGGCCTGGACACCGGCAGCGTCGACCCCACGCGCCTCGGCATCTTTTGGGGCAGCGGCCTGGCCGGCGCAGGCACCTTCGACGACACCACGCAGGCGCTCTACGCCGAGCAGCGTCGCATGCGGCCGACGACGGTGCTCACCGTCATGCCCAATGCGGCAGTGGCAGAGCTCGCATTGCAGTTCGGCGCGCAAGGCGCCGCCATTGCATACGCCTGCGCCTGCGCCTCTTCGGCGGTGGCCATCGGTGAAGCGATGCGCGCCATCCGCGGCGGCTGGATCGACGTGGCCATTGCGGGCGGACACGACGCGATGCTCACGCCGGGCGTGATGGCCAGCTGGCATGCGATGCGCGTGACCGCCCCCTTGCCGCCCGGTGCGCCCGAAAGTGCCTGCAGGCCGTTTTCGGGCGACCGCGCGGGCTTTGCGCTGGGCGAGGGAGCCGCCGCGCTGGTGCTCGAGTCAGAAGCGCACGCATTGGCACGCGGCATTGCCGACCGCACGGCGCTCACGCTGACCGGCTATGCAACCAACTGCGACGCCACGCACATCACCAACCCCAACGTCGCTGGCCAGGTGCGCGCCATGCGGGCGGCATTGCACGACGCGGGAATCGACGCTTCGCAGGTCGGCCACATCAATGCGCACGGCACCGCCACCCGGGCAGGCGACGCCGCGGAAGCCGCTTCCATCCGCGAAGTGTTCGGCAACGCCACGCCGGTGAGCGCCACCAAGGCCATCCATGGCCATGTGCTCGGCGGCGGAGGTGCAATCGAACTCGTGGCGGCATTGCGCGCCTTGTCGCGCGGCATGCTTCCACCCACTGCCAACCTGCGCGTGCCCGATGCGGCCTTCGATCTCGACCTGGTGCGAGGCGATGCGCGCGACGCCGGAAACCTGCGCCATGTACTTTCCAACTCATTCGCGTTCGGCGGCACCAACGCCGTACTGATTGCTTCCCGCCGCGCGCATCGCTGAAGCGCCAGCCGTTTCAACGCGGAACTCGGGCCCGGGCGCGGACTCGGTATGCTGGCGACCTCATCCGCATCCGCAGGCAACCCCGTCACCATGCGCAGGCTCGCAACACCTCACGATCTCGAGGCGGTCTTCACCATCTACATGCACGAGCGTGTCGTGCCTTTCCTCGGCTACGACCCGATGCCGCTTGATGAATTTCGTGGCATCTACAAAGAGCTGGTCGACAGCCGCAGCTTCTACATCTATGAACACGACGGACGCGTGGCGGGCTTCTACCGGGCGAGCCGCTATCCCGGTCGCGTGCGGCACGTGGCCTGCTTCGGTACGCTCGCGGTCGATCCGGCGCTGCACGGCAAAGGCATCGCCCACGCGATGGTGAGCGATGCCATCGAGCACCTGAAGGCCGACGGCGTGAAGCGCATCGAGCTTTATGTAGAAAGCGACAACACGCCGGGGCTGCGCTTCTACAAGAAGCTGGGCTTCGAATACGAAGGCACTCTGCGCAAGTTCTACAAGCGTGCCAACGAAGCCGACTACATCGACGACCAGCTGCTCGCGCTGCTGATCGACTGAAGCACCAGCAGCAAGCGTCGGAGCCTCAAGGCTTCCAGCGCCGCAGCAGCAGCGCGTTGGCCATCACGCTGACGCTCGACAGCGCCATGGCCGCACCCGCCACCACGGGGCTCAGCAGTCCGAAGGCCGCGAGCGGAATGCCGGCCACGTTGTAGGCAAAGGCCCAGAAGAGGTTCTGCCTGATCTTTGCCACCGTGCGCGCCGAAAGGTCGAGCGCCTGGGCCACCAGCGCCAGGTCGCCGCGCATCAGCGTGATGCCCGCGGCCTCCATGGCCACGTCGGTACCGCCGCCCGAAGGCGCCATTGCAATGCCCACATCGGCCGCGGCCAATGCGGGTGCGTCGTTGGCGCCGTCGCCGACCATCGCGACCACGTGGCCGTCGTTGCGCAGTGCACTGACCTGTGCCGCCTTGTCGGCCGGCAGCACGTCGGCACGCACATCCGCGGCGGCAATGCCCAGCCGTGCGGCCATGGCTTGCGCCGCACGCTGGTTGTCGCCCGAGATCATCACCACGCGCAGGCCCCGCGCGCGCAAGGTGCGAACCGCTTGCGCAGCCTCTGGCTTCGGCTCGTCGGCAAAGGCCAGCAGCGCCTGTACCTGCGCAGCGCCCGCCGCATCGAAGCGCAGCAGCGCCGACACGGTGGCACCCTGCGCATGCAGGCGTTCGACTTGCGCCGCATCGGGAACAACGCCTAGTTCGGCGCACCAGCGCAGGCTTGCAATGGCCCAGCTCTCGCCATTCACTTCACCGCGCACGCCGCGGCCCGGCATTGCCTGCATGGCGCCCAGGGCCGGCACCTGCAAGCCGCGCTGCGCCGCAGCCGCCGATACGGCACGCGCAAGCGGATGTTCGCTGCCGCCTTGCAAGCTGGCCGCCGTTGCCAGCAGTCCGGCTTCGTCGCCAAGGTCTCCCGCGGGAATCAGCGCGGTCAGCACCGGCCGGCCAAGGGTCAGCGTGCCGGTCTTGTCGAACGCCACGGTGTCGACTTTGTGCGCGAGCTCCAGCGCACGCGCATCCTTGATGAGAATGCCGCGACGCGCTGCGACACCGGTTCCGGCCATTACCGCGACAGGCGTCGCGAGGCCCAGCGCACAAGGACACGCGATGACCAGCACCGCCACCGCGTGGATCATTGCAATCTCGATGCCGGCGCCCGCGAGCAGCCAGCCCACCAGCGTGGCGAGCGCAATCAACAGCACCACGGGCACGAACACCGCCGCGACCTGGTCCACCAGCCGCTGGATCGGCGCCTTCGCGGCCTGCGCGTCTTCGACCAGGCGGATGATGCGCGCCAGCACGCTTTCGGCACCCACCGCGCTCACTTCGACGACCATGCGGCCGTCGCCGTTGACGGCGCCACCCGTCAGCGCATCGCCCGGGCCTTTGGCCACCGGCAGCGGCTCGCCGGTGAGCATCGATTCATCGACTTCGGAGCGCCCTTCGACCACGCGCGCATCGGCCGGCACGCGTTCGCCTGGCCGCACTGCAAGCCGGTCGCCCACCATCACCTCGGCCAGCGGTACATCGGTTTCACCGCGCTGGCCGACAAGGTGCGCAATTTCGGGCCGCAGTTGCTGCAACGCGCGAATGGCGGATGTGGCCTGCCGCTTGGCGCGCGTCTCCAGCCATTTTCCGAGCAGCACCAGCGTGATCACCACGGCCGATGCCTCGAAGTAGAGGTGCGGCACAGCGGAGCCATGCCCCGCATGGTCGCCCGTGGCCGCGCGCCACCAGAGCCAGAGCGACAGCCCGAAGGCCGCGCTGGTGCCGAGCGCCACCAGCAGGTCCATGTTGCCGGTGCGGGCCTTTGCGGCATGCCAGCCTGCACGGTAGAACCGCGCGCCAAGCCAGAACTGCACCGGCGCCGCCAGCAGCAGTTGCACCCACGGCGGAAGCATCCGGTCCTGCCCGAAGGGTTCCCCCAGCATGGGCGCCAGCAACGGAGCCGAGAGCAGGAGGCCGATGCCCACGGGCCCGAAGCCGTGCCAGGGCGATACCGCCGCGGCTTCGTCGGCCGCATTGCCGGCCGCACGCGGCTCGTAGCCCGCGGCACGCACGGCGCGGCGCAGGCGCGCATCCATGTCTTCGCCATCGGCCGCCACCACGCGGGCCGATTCGGTGGCCAGGTTCACGCTCACGTCCTGCACGCCGGGCACGCTCTTGAGCGCGCGCTCCACGCGCATCACGCACGATGCGCAGGTCATGCCGCCAACAGAAAGATCCAGGGTGCTCATGGGGTTCAAGGGGTAGTGCTGCTGATTGTCCATGCACCGAAGGTAAAGTCTCACATCATGGCAAGGTCAAGACTAAAGCACAGTGCCCCTGCACTGGACATTGACATCGTGAGAGGGTTCAAACTGGCGACTTCCTTGATTCAACTTCCAAACAGGAGCAAGAAAGATGAGCCAGAAATTCCAGGTATCGGGCATGAGCTGCGGCCATTGCGTGAGCGCGGTGCAGAACGCGGTGCAAACCATCGACCCCAAGGCGCAGGTAACGGTGGATCTTGAAACGGGCCACGTCGACGTGCTGAGCACGCAGCCGCGGCAGGACATCGTCGCCGCGATCGAGAATGCCGGGTACAAGGTGCAATGAGCAACAGCTTCGGAACCGTTTCCATTGGCGAGGCCGCAAGGCTTTCGGGCGTTTCCGCGCGCATGGTGCGGCACTACGAAGGCCTGGGCCTCCTGCCCGCGGTGCCGCGCACCGAAAGCGGCTATCGGCAGTACGGCGATGCCGACATCCACACGCTGCGTTTCATCAAGCGTTCGCGCGATCTTGGTTTTTCGATGGAAGAAATTGCCGAGCTCGTCGGGCTGTGGCACAACCGACGGCGTACCAGCTCGAGCGTGAAGCGCGTGGCGCAAAAGCACCTGGACGAACTGGAGCAGCGCATTGCCGACATGCAGTCGATGCGCAGCACGCTCGCGCACCTGGTGCATTGCTGCCATGGCGACGCGCGCCCCGACTGCCCCATCCTGGACGACCTCGCGAAATAGGCTCTCCCCCAGGCTTCGCGCACTTCGTGTCGCTGCGCCACCCCCCTCGCCGGGGGCAACACCAGTGGCCCGGCAAAGCCGGTTCCACGGTGTTCCTGGAAAATACTCAGGCTCCTCTTACGAGCGACAGCACCTTGCCGGCATCGAGCGTGCGGGCTTTTTCCTGGATAGCTGGCAGGTATTGGGTCTGCAGGCCCTTGCCTTCCTGCATCACGCCGGCGAAGGCGTCCTTCAGCATCTGCGTGGAAAGCGTGCGGCCGCCGGCGTAGTAGCGCTTGGCCACGTGCCCCAGCGCATAGGTCGAAGCGAAGCTCATGCCCGAGCTCACCGCCTGGTTGCCAAGGCCGCGCAACATGCCGCCGCCCATCTTGCCGAGCAGGCCGCCGAGCAGCTTGCGCCCGGCCTGCTCCAGGTACTGCGACGTCAGGCCCACGCCGACCGTCGCCAGAAAATCCTTGATGTGGCCGCTGTCGAGCTCATAGCCATGAGCCTTGCCGATGCGGTAGACCAGTTTCATCTGCAGCGGAATGATCGCCATGGTCGAGAGCGTTTCCGGCAGCAGCTCGAGCGCACCGTTGAGGATGGCCGCGTTGAGAATCGATTTGTCGAGCTCGGCGCTGTCGGGCAATTGCGCAGCGACGGCTCCGGCCGTGGGCACAGGCGCCGCTGCCGCTGCGGCACCGGTCGCGGCCACCGGAACCGCGGCAATTTCTTCTGCCTGGCGCGAGAACTGCGCGGCCGATGCATCGAGCCCGAGCGAGGTGCGCACATCGGCCAGGAACATGCGCTCCGCTTCCGATTGCGTGCCGTCCGCATCGCACACGCACACGGCCATTTCATAGGCCAGCTGCTTCGATTCGGTGCTTTGCAGCTCGCCGGCCACAGAGGCCAGCGACACCCGCTTCATCAGCACGTCCTGGTAGAGCGTGGGCAGGTTCACGCCATCCGCCTGCGAAAGGCCTTCGGCAATGCGCTTGATTTCCGCGCGTTCGCGCTCGTGCTTTTCGCCGTCGACAAAGGCAGCCAGGAGGCTGAGGGTCACGATGGCCTTGGTTTCGGTAGGTGTCACGTTGGAAATTCCGCTGGTTGAAGGACAAAGTTCGTTCGGCGCCGCGCGCGAAGGTTCCGCTGCGGTTCTCCCCACAAAGCTTGGGCAACTCTGTGGATAACACTCGCACTTCTTTGTAGGAGAAAGCTAAGTGTTTGATTTACAAGGCAAATCTACAGTCTGCCTAAATAAGCGGCAATGAATTTCTTGCGCTGGAAACCGTCTTTCGCAGAATTCCGGAACCCTGTCAAAGGACAACTCTGGGGAGAGTTCTGGCACAAGCAGGCGGTTATCCACAGGGCGGACGCGCCCGGCAATGTTGTTCCTTTTGGCGCGACAGCACGGAAGCGCGGCTGCGCACAGTGACAGAGGTATGACAAGTGACTGTCACACAAGGAAAAAAGCGGCATGTCCACAGACAGGTGCGACCCTTATCTACTACTACTAATTTGAATAAGAGAGATAAGAAGAAGATACAGAGCCAACGCCGCGCCGGAAAAAAAGACCTCGAAAGGCCGCGCCGTGTCCTCGGCGCCACGCAGCAAAACCAGCCTCGCCGGACGGCGCCCCCTCGCTAACATCCGGGGATGAGTTTCAAACCCCGGATCCTGATCGCCGAAGACGAATCGGGCATTGCCGACACGCTGCAATACGTCCTGAAGAGCGATGGCTTCACGCCGGTCTGGTGCGCAACGGCCGAGGAAGCCATCGCGCAGTTCGCACAGGAGCCGCCGGCACTGGCCATACTGGACGTCGGCCTGCCCGACCTCAATGGATTCGAGCTCTTCAAGCGCCTGCGCGCGCTGAACCAGTCGCAAGGCGGCGCCGAGGTACCGATGCTGTTTCTCACCGCGAGAAGCGACGAAATCGACCGCGTGGTGGGGCTGGAGCTCGGTGCCGACGACTACATCGCCAAGCCCTTTTCTCCACGCGAACTGGTGGCGCGGGTGCGCACCATCCTGCGGCGCAGCGCACGAGCGGCCCCTGGAGGTCCCGTGGGGACGAACAACGGGGTACCCCCTCAAAATTCGGGTGCGGCGGCTCCAGCGAGCTCTCAACCCCCCGCAATGCCGTTTGCGCTGGACAACGAGCGCATGCAGATCCGCTACTACGGACGGCTGCTCGAGCTCTCGCGCTACGAATACGGGCTGCTCCGGCTGCTGGTGCAGCGGCCGGGCCGCGTTTTCACGCGCGACGAGCTGCTGCAACTGGTCTGGGACGACGCGAGCGACAGCTTCGACCGCACCGTCGATGCGCACGTGAAAACCCTGCGCGCCAAGCTCAAGGCCGTGGCACCCGACGTCGAGCCGATCCGCACGCTGCGCGGTACCGGCTATGCGCTGAACGAAGAATTGCCTCTCAGCGCGTCGTGAGCAGGCGCACACGAATTTTTATCGGCATCCTGCTGATCTACACGGCGGGCATCGCGTTCCTGCTTTACCGCGTGGTGTCGGACATCGATCCGCGCTACCGCGAATCGGCCGAAGAGTCGCTGGTCGAAACCTCGCAACTCATCGCCAGCCTGGTCGAGCAGGAAGTGATCGCGGGCGCCATCAACACCGCGCGGCTCGAGCCGCTGTTCCGCTCCGTGTACGCACGCGAGTTTTCGGCCCAGATCTACAACCTGCACAAGAACCGCGTCGAGCTGCGCGTGTACGTGACCGACCGCAGCGGCCGTGTGATGTTCGATTCGCTCGGCAGGCATCTGGGCGCCGACTACTCGCAGTGGAGCGACGTGAACCGCACGCTCGCCGGGCTGTACGGCGCGCGCACCTCGCGCGACGTCGATGGCGACCCGCGCACGTCGGTGATGTACGTTGGCGCGCCGATCCGCTGGAACAACGAGATCGTCGGCATGGTCAGCGTCGGCAAGCCGGTGCAGAGCTTCGGCCAGTTTGTGGAAGACGCGCGCGCCCGCACGCTGTGGGTGGGTGTGGGTTCGGGCCTGGCGCTGTTGCTGCTGGCGATCATCGTCTCGGTCTGGCTGGTGCGGCCGTTCGGCTTGATATCGGACTATTGGACCTGGGTACGCGCACAGAAAAAATTGAGCGTTTCGCGCATGGCGCGGCGCGCGGTCGATGCGGTGCGCACCGGCTTCAGCGAAATGCGCGATGCGCTCACGGGCCGCAACTATGTGGCCGACTACGTGCAGACCTTCACGCATGAAGTGAAGAGCCCGCTTTCGGCGATTCGCGGCGCGGCCGAGCTGCTGCAGGAGCCGTCGATGCCGCATGCGGAGCGCGAGCGCTTCCTGAAGAACATCGAACGCGAAACGCAGCGCATCCAGGAAATCGTCGACCGCATGATGGAGCTCACCGCGCTCGAAACGCGGCGCGGCCTCGACCGCACCGAGCCGGTGGCGCTGGCTTCGCTGATCGAGGACGTTGCCCTCAGCGCACAGCCTGCCGCGGCCAAGCGAAACATCGGCGTGCGCGTGAACATTCGCACCGATGCCAGTACCGAAGGCGATCCGTTCCTGCTGCGCCGCGCCGTCAGCAACCTGCTGGACAACGCCATCGATTTTTCACCGCAGGGCAGCGAGGTGCTGCTCACGCTGGAGACCACCTCGAAGCTCGCGCGCGTGACCGTGCGCGACCGCGGCCCGGGCATTCCAGACTACGCGCAGGAAAAAGTCTTCCAGAAGTTCTATTCGCTGGCGCGGCCGCACAACCAGAAAAAAAGCACTGGACTTGGCCTGGCCTTCGTGAAAGAGATTGCCGCACTGCACCGCGGGCGCATCGAGCTCGGCAATGCGGCGCGTGGCGGCGCGGTGGCCACGCTCACCTTGCCGCTTTTGCCTTCATCGCACCACTCTTCGCATCACTGAAGGCTTTGGCAAGGTTCACCGGCCGATGAGCGTGCCGTAGGCACGGCGCGTGGCCGGGCTCACTGCTTCCAGCAGTTGCTCGTACGAGGTCTTGTGCCGCGCCAGCATGCGTGCGGACGCGACGGTTTTCGACTTGCAGAACCAGTGGCAGGTGTGCTGCATCAGGAACAGCTCGGCCGACATGGTGAAGGCTTTCGCCTTCGGCGTGCGGCCCGCTTCGTTGCGCATCACCTCAGAAATGCCGCGCGCATGGATCACGAGCGCTTCGCGCAGGTCGAAGGTGGCGGCCGGGAAGAGCTTGTGCGCGAAGGGAATGGCCAACGGCAGCTTGCTCACGCGTGCATCCGCCGCGTCGACCCGTGCGAACGCAGCGGCAAAGCTGTCGAACTGGCCCGAGAGTTTTTCCTCGGTGGAATCGAGCAGGCTCCAGATCTGCTGGCGCCGGTCGGCGTCGTCTTCGCCCAGGCAGCGCAGGTAACCCTCGGTGAGGGTTTCCATGAGCCTTTCGATCTGGTATCTGCCCAGATGGCTTCCGAGCAGCGCGATGCGCTGTCGCTGTTCGCGGGACCTGAGGATGTAGGCGCCGATGACGAACAACGTCACCAGGGTAAGAATTTCCATGAGAGCGTGGGAAGTTGGAGCGGAAGGCAGCACCGAGTGTAGAGACCCGGAACCGCCCTCTCCTTTGCCCGCCCGTCCCGCGCTTGTGCTTACCGGAAGAATTCGAGGATGCGGTTGCGTTCTTCGGGCGGCGGCGGTGGGCCCAGCGGCACGCCCGAGAGTTCTTCGGCCGGCGGCGCCGGTGCTTCGGTGTTTTCGACGCCCAGGCTCGCCACGCCACGGCCCGGCGCGAAGTCGTCGAAGTACCACTCGCCGTCGATGTTGACGACGCCCGCGGGCTCGGCGATCTTGCTTACCGGCACGCCCTTCAGCGCCGTCTGCATGTAGCCGATCCAGATCGGCAGGCTCAGGCTGCCGCCGGTTTCGCCGCGCACACCCAGCTGGCGCGGCGTGTCGTAGCCGATCCATGCAATGCCCACGGTGGTGGGCTGGAAGCCCGCAAACCAGGTGTCGAACGAATCGTTGGTGGTGCCGGTCTTGCCGAACAAGTCGTCGCGCTTGAGCGCCTGGTAGGCGCGTGCGGCGGTGCCGCCCTTCACCACGCTTTGCAGCAGGGAATCCATGATGAAGGCATTGCGCTCGGGGATGGCGCGGCGCGATTCGTCGAGCACCGGCGGTTCGGTTTCGAGCAGCACCTTGTCGCGCAGATCGGTCACGCGCGTGACCAGATACGGATTGACGCGGTAGCCGCCGTTGGCAAACACCGAATAGGCGGTGGCCATCTGCATCGGCGTGACCGAACCCGCACCGAGCGCCATCGGCAGGTAGGCCGGGTGCTTGTCCTTGTCGAAGCCGAACTTGGTGATCCAGTCTTGCGCATACGGCGCACCGATGGACTGCAGCAGGCGGATCGTCACGAGGTTCTTCGACTTCATGAGCGCGGTGCGCAGCGGCATCGGGCCTTCGAACCCGCCGTCGAAGTTCTTCGGTTCCCAGGGCTGGCCGCCGGGGGTGCTCGGCTCGAAGTACAGCGGCGCATCGTTCACGATGGTGGCCGGCGTAAAGCCCTTCTCGAGCGCGGCCGAGTAGATGAACGGCTTGAAGCTCGAACCCGGCTGGCGCCAGGCCTGTGTGACGTGATTGAACTTGTTCTTGCCGAAGTCGAAGCCGCCCACCAGCGACTTGATGGCACCGGTGCGCGGGTCCATGGCAATGAACGCACCTTCGACCTCGGGCAGCTGGGTGATCTCCCAGGTGTTCTTGGGCGTCTTCGCCACGCGGATCACCGCGCCGCGGCGGATCTTGATGTTGGGTGGCGCCTTGGCCGCAAGGCCCGATTGCGCGGGCCGCAGGCCTTCGCCTGTGATCTGCACGGTTTCGCCGTTGGCGCGCACGGCCTTGATTTCCTTGGGGCCGGCCTCCAGCACCACTGCCGCCATCACGTCGCCGTTGTCGGGGTGCTCGGCCAGCGCGTCGTCCACTGCCTCGTCGGCTTCCTTGGCGTCGTCCGGCAGGTCGATGAAGCGCTCGGGCCCGCGGTAGGGCTGGCGGCGCTCGTAGTCCATGATGCCCTTGCGCAGCGACTTGTAGGCCGCCGCCTGGTCGGCCGCAACCAGCGACGTGTAGACCTTCATGCCGCTGGTGTAGATGCTGTCGCCGTATTGCGCGTACATCATCTGGCGCACCGTCTCGGCCACGTACTCGGCATGCAGCCGGTTCGGATCGGCGGCATCGCGCAGGTGCAGTTCTTCCTTCTTGGCTTCGGCCGCCTGCTCGGCGGTGATGAAGCCGGTCTCCTGCATGCGGTCGATCACATAGAGCTGCCTCGCGCGGGCGCGCCGCGGGTTGGCCACCGGGTTGTTGGCGCCGGGCGCCTTCGGCAGGCCGGCCAGCATGGCGGCTTCGGCCGTGGTGATGTTCTGCAGCGGTTTGCCGAAATACGCCTCGGAGGCCGCCGCAAAGCCATAGGCGCGATTGCCCAGGTAGATCTGGTTCAGGTAGATCTCGAGAATCTGGTCCTTGGTGAGCTGCTGCTCGAGCCGCAGGGCCAGCAAGATCTCGTAGGTCTTGCGGCTCAGCGTGCGCTCGGAGCTGAGGTACACATTGCGCGCCACCTGCATGGTGATGGTCGAGGCGCCCTGCTTGCGGCCACCCTTCAGGCTGGCCACGGCCGCACGCGCAAAGCCCTTGTAGTCGACACCGCCGTGGTCGTAGAAGCGCGCGTCTTCTACCGCCAGCACGGCGTCTTTCATTACCTTCGGAACGTTGGCAAAGGGCGTGAGCGTGCGGCGCTCCTCGCCGAATTCGCCGATGAGCGTGCCTTCGACCGAATACACGCGCAAAGGCAGCTTGGGGCGGTAGTCGGCAAGCTCCGAGATGTCGGGCAGCCGGGGCGAGATGACGGCCACCGCCACGCCGGCGGCCACCACCAGAACCAGCGCGGCCGAACCGCCCACGATGGCGCTCCACCGCGCGATGCGCCGCAGCCGCATCGAGCGTTCGGAGCGCGCCGGTTCGGTGGAAGGAGAGGAATCGTCCATGGAAATTCAGTAGTTAAAGGAAAAACAGTCGGTAGCGTCAGTTACACGGACGGAGCCACTTCAGGTACGACTGGCTCGGGCGGTCGGGGGTTCCCGGCGGACAACGCATACCAGTCGACCTTGCGCGTGGCGAGCATCAGCACCGTCAGCATGCCGAATGTCAGCAGGGCGCCGAGCAGCAGGGCATTGCTTTCCGATGCCAGCAGGCCGTAGAGCGCGCCATAGAGTACCGCGACATAGGCTCCGAAGCCCGCGCCGCGTTTCCAGCTTTGCAAAACCGCGCTGAAATAAATGCCGAGCAGCAGCACGCTGGCGCCGGCCGCGCTGGCATAGGCCAGCCAGAACGCCAGCTTCTCGGAAAGCGCCAGCAGCAGCAGGAAGAACAGCGCAATCGAAAGGCCCACAAGCCCGTATTGCACCGGGTGCATGCGCTGCCTGCGGAACAGCTCGAACATGAAGGCGGCCATGATCACCAGGCCGATGAAGAGCGCACCGTACTTGCCGGCGCGCGTGCTCATCGAGTACACGTTGATGGGTTGTGCGAGCGACACGTCGAAGGTTTGCAGCGGGCCGAGGTTGCGCGGCGCGTGGGCGGCTGTTGCTGCGGCGGCCGTGGCGACGACGGCAGCGGCGCTGCGATCGTCTCGGTCAGACAGTCCGGCGCGCACCTGCTCGCGCGCCGAGGTCACCAGCGACGACACGCGCCAGTGCGCATCGAAGCCTTGCGGGGTCACGTCGCGCTTCGCCGCGAGAAAGCGGCCGCCGAAGCTCGGATGAGCCCATGGCGAGCTCAGGTGGGCGGTGGTCTCTTCGGCAATCGGCACCATCGAGAGCGTGTCTTGCCCGACGAGGCTGAGCTTCATCTCGAAGGGCAGCGGTGCCTTCGATTCCCAGGCGGCGAGCGCAGCGCCGGTGAGCGGCGCGTGGACTCCATCGGCCAGCCAGCTGTTGTCCGCCAGGCCGGGAACGCGCTGCCTGAAGCGCAGGCCCTCGCCGCTCATCGCGATGGAAGGCGAACCGTCGAGCCCGCGCAGGTCGCTCACATAGAAGACGACGAAAGGTGCCTTGAACTCGATGCGGGAATCGGCTTCGCTGTGCGCCACCGATTTGGGATCGAAGGCCGCAAAACCTCCACCGAGCGTGGCGTTGAGGGTGTAGAACGGAATCTTGAAAATCCCGCGATAGCGCTCTTGCGGCGTCATCGAACCTTCGATGTGCAGCTTGTCGGGAAACACCGCGTGGGCCATTTCCTTGCTGCGCGCCTCCTGGCCGATCACCTTGCCTTGCGCATCGCGCAGCGGTTCCACCCATCGCTCTACATAAGGCACCAGCAGCACTGGGCCGACCATGGTCTGCGCGCTTGCGTAGGTGGCGGCAAGCTCCTCGGCCGCTTCGCGCTGGCTGCGGCCGCGCTCTCGGTTGATCGAATTTATTTCGGCGAGCGGAATGCACAGCAGGAGCGTGAGCAAGAGCAGGCCGGCCACCTTGACCAGCATGGAACTCTGCAAGGCCTTGAACAACTGGAACATGTTTTTTTCTCCTCTTCGATAACGAAGCGGCGATGCTCGCGGTGCAACCCGAAGGCTGTGTGAAGCACGCCCGCCGGCTGACTTCACACAGGCTTCACACAAGGCGGCAACCGGCTGCCGCACTTCAAGCAGCCTTCCAATTTCCTTCTCGCGCGGCGTCGAAAGTTGCGGCTGTGCAAGTTCGCACGGACACCACTCCACACCGCCATGGACGCCCAAATCTCCACCCGCCCCGGCCGCTGGCTCTGGCTCGCCACCGTGAGCCTGGCCGCCGCTGGCTTCGTCGCGCTCAGCGTGCACCCGGTGCATGCGCAGGAAGCACCCGGCCCGCGGCTGAAGACCGAAAGCCCGTATTTCTTCGTGAAGAGCGACGACCCCTCGGTCGACCGCCTGCCGCTCAAAGGCACCGAGGTATCGGTAAAGATCTCGGGCGTCATTGCCGACGTGACCGTGACGCAGACCTACCGCAACGAAGGCCAGCGCGCGATCGAAGCCAAGTATGTTTTTCCGGGCTCGACCAAGGCCGCGGTGAGCGGCCTGAACGTGCGCCTGGCCGATCGGCTCATCACTGCGCAGATCCGCGAGAAGCAGCAGGCGCAGATCGAATACGACACCGCCAAGAAGGAAGGCAAGACCGCCGCGCTGCTCGAGCAGCACCTGCCCAACGTGTTTCAGATGAACGTTGCCAACATCCTGCCCGGCGACGACGTGAAGGTGGAACTGCGCTACACCGAGCTGCTGGTGCCGCAGTCGGGCAACTACGCCTTCGTGTTTCCCACCGTGGTGGGCCCGCGCTACAACAGCCCGCAGTCGGAGAACGCGCAGGCCCAATGGGTGGCGCAGCCCACGCTGCGTGCGGGCGTGGCGCCCAGCACCCGCTTCACGCTCAAGGCCAGCATCGACACGCCGATGGGCCTGAAGGAAGTGCGCTCGTCGTCGCACACCATCGAGGTGAAGAAGAGCGATGAAGACCGGCACGCCGAAGTCGCGCTCGCGGCCGACGGCCGGCCCGCGGACAACCGCGACTTCGTGCTCGACTATCGGCTTGCAGGTGAAAAGATCGAATCGGGCCTGATGCTCTTCAAGGGCCAGGGGCAGAACGCCGATGGAAGCGCAGAAAACTTCTTCCTCGCGATGGTCGAGCCGCCCAAGGCTGTGGCCGCCAGCGCCATCTCCCCGCGCGACTACATCTTCGTGGTCGACATTTCGGGTTCGATGCACGGCTTTCCGCTGGACACCGCCAAGACGGTGCTGGAGCGCCTGATCGGCGGGCTGCGCCCGAGCGATACCTTCAACGTGCTGCTGTTCTCGGGCAGCAACAAGATGCTCTCGCCCAAGTCGGTGCCCGCCACGCGCGCCAACATCGAGCAGGCGCTGGCCACCATCCAGAACTACAGCGGCAGTGGAAGCACCGAACTGATTCCGGCGCTCAAGCGTGTGTATGCCGAACCCAAGGAAGAGAACGTTTCGCGCACCGTGGTGCTGGTGACGGACGGCTACGTGACCGTGGAGCGCGAGGCCTTCGAGCTGGTACGCAAGAACCTTTCGAAGGCCAATGTGTTCGCGTTCGGCATCGGTTCGTCGGTGAACCGCAGCCTGATGGAAGGCATTGCGCGTGCCGGCATGGGCGAGCCCTTCATCATCACCGACCCGATCCAGGCGCCGGAGCAGGCCGCGCGTTTCCGCCGCATGGTGGAGTCGCCGGTGCTCACCAACGTGAAGGTCACTTTCGGCGGCCTGGACGTGTACGACGTGGAGCCGCAAGCGCTGCCCGACGTGCTGGGCGAACGCCCGGTGATCGTGTTCGGCAAGTGGCGCGCCGATGCCGAAGGCAAGGCCCGTGGCCGCGTGATCGTCGAAGGCCAGGGCGCCAATGGCCCGTACCGCCAGGAACTGCGCATCGACCCGCAACTGCGCCAGGACACGGCCGCGCTGCGCACGCTGTGGGCGCGCCACCGCATCCAGAGCCTGAGTGACCAGGAAACGCTCGAAGGCGGCGCCGCCTTCAAGGAGCGCATTACCGAGCTGGGCCTGAAGTACAGCCTGCTGACGCAGTACACCAGCTTCATTGCGGTCGACAAGGTAGTTCGCAACGTTGCGCCGCAGAACAGCGTCGACGTGAACCAGCCGCTGCCCCTGCCCCAAGGCGTGAGCGAGCTCGCACTCGGCGCCGAAGTGCCGAGCACGCCCGAACCCGAAACCCTGGGCGCGATTGCCGTCGTGCTGTCGATGCTTGCCATGCTGCGCCGCCGTGCGCGCCGCAACGATCCGCGCCGCTTCACGGCCTGAGCTCGGCAGAAAGGGAAAAAAGAAATGTCATTGGCCGCACTTGCCCACCGCCATCCGCGCATCGTGGATTGGGGCATTCAGATCGACCGCGCACCGGCCGCCTTCTGGCTGGCGCTGCAATTCGCAGCGCTCGCGCCGACCTGGGCCTGGATGGTCCGGCGCATGCGCGACGGCTCCGACGATCCGCTGGGCCTGCTGGCATTGGCCGCCTTGGCGGCGCTGGCATGGCAGCGCCGGCGCGAGCTGCGCGCCGCGCCGCGGCTGGGCTGGCTGGCCCTGGCGGCCACCGGCACCTTGCTGGCCACGCTGCTGCGCACCGGCGCCGGCGCCCTGCCCGCCTTGCCGCCGCTCGCGGCAAGCCTGATGGCGGTGCTGGCGCTGGCGTGCGGGTTGCTGGCCTTTCTTCCGCGCCGCGTGGCCGCGCTGCCGGTCGTGGGGCTGGCGGTGCTGGCCTTGCCGCTTTTGTCGTCGCTGCAGTTCTATGCCGGCTATCCGCTGCGCGTGGTCACGGCCGAGGCGAGCCGCTGGCTGCTGGCCCCTGGCTTCAGCGTGGCGCGCGAGGGCAGCAGCCTCGTGGTCGACGGGCGGCTGGTCATCGTGGATGCACCGTGCTCCGGCGTGCAGATGGTGTGGCTCGGCTACTTCACGGCCTGCGCGGTGGCGCTCTGGGCACGGCAGAGCGACCGCGGCTTTTTGCGCCGGCTGCCGGTGGTCGGCCTGCTGGTGCTGGGCGGCAACATCGTGCGCAACAGCGTGCTGATTGCCTTCGAAGGCGCGGGGCAGCCGCTGGCGCCGTGGGCGCACAACATGCTCGGCCTGGTGGTGCTGGCGGCCGTGTGCGGCGGCATCGCCCGCCTGATGGTGCCGGAACGCACTTCTGCCGGACTTGCCGACCAGCCGATTCCCGGAATGATCACCACGCAGGGAGGCCGCCATGTCGACACGGTTCTTTGAAAGCTTTTTCGCTAATCACTTCATCAACCGCATCGGCCACAAGACGGGCTTTGCGCTCGCGATGCTGCTGTGCCTGCTGTGGTCGACAGCCGCGGCGCTGCGTGTGCCGCAAGAACACGTGGCGGCCGCGGCATCGCATGAGTGGCCGCGCGAATGGGACGGCGTTCCGCTGCGGCCGATGGCGCTGGGCGATGTCGAGCAGCGCTTTGCCGACCGCTTTCCGGGCGCCATCGGCCGCATGACCGATGGCACGCAAATGATCGTGATGCGCGCGGTGAACACCCCGACGCGGATGCTTCATCCGGCCGCCGATTGCTATCGCGCGCTCGGCTATCGCATCGAGCAGGCGCGGCTGGAACGCGATGCGCAGGAGCGTTTGTGGCGCTGTTTTGTTGCGCAAATGCACGGCGTGCAAAAGTTCCGCGTTTGCGAGCGCATCGTCGATGCCGAAGGCACTGCTTTCACCGACACTTCAGCTTGGTACTGGGCGGCGGCCAGCGGGCAGTCGACCGGTCCGTGGCAAGCCGTCACGGTGGCGAGACCCTTGTGAGAGTTGTGTGAACAAGACCCTGAGATCTGCGATTTACGGGCTGTTGGCCCTTGTAGTCACTGCAGCGATAGCTATCTTCCTGATAGTGAAGTTCGCCCTCGCGCCCGCACCGGGCGAATGGCGCAGCACGGTCAAGGCCGGTCCGCTGGGCTTCGAAGTCGGCGTGCCCACGGCGGTGCGCCTGGCCACTTCCCCGTGGCTTGCGCCGCACCTCGACGGACACGCGCTCGACACCCGCTTCGGCACCGTGCATTTCGCTTGGAAGAACGAGGCCGGCGCGCTCGAACTGCGCTGCGCGCCCTG
This sequence comes from Variovorax sp. CCNWLW235, assembly GCF_037204085.1. Classification (NCBI taxonomy): domain Bacteria; kingdom Pseudomonadati; phylum Pseudomonadota; class Betaproteobacteria; order Burkholderiales; family Comamonadaceae; genus Variovorax; species Variovorax sp. CCNWLW235. The sequence continues at coordinate 37,984 of NZ_JBBCBW010000033.1, forward strand.
CACGGTCGAGATTCCGGCGCTCGGCACGCAGCCGATCCGGGTCGAAGGCCTGCTTGCCACCGTCAAGCGCGACGGCAACACCCTGACGGGCATCCTCGAAGCCACGCCCCGCAGCGCCGATGCGTCGGCCGTGATCCACGGCCAGTGGGAAGGCCGCCTCACGCCCAAGAACCTGCTGCTCAGCGCCGACATCAAGGACGCACCCATTGCACGCTGGTACGCGGTGCTTGCGCCCAACCTGCCTGAACTGCAGCGCGCGCGCATCGGCGGCACGCTGGCGCTTCGCGGGCAGGTCGCGTTGCCCGAGGGCACGTTCGCGGTGGTTCCCGTCGTCAGCCAGTTCACTGTCGAAGGGCTGGGCACCGAAGCCATGCTCGGCGCACGCACCGGCTGCGGCGCGCCGTCGAAGCTGGCCAACGACAGCTGGCTGGCGCGCTCCGTCATCGCGGCCGAAGACCAGCGCTTTTTCACCCATGCCGGCTACGACCTGGCGGAAATCGTCGCCTCGCTCGACAACAACCAGAAGGACGGCCAGACCAAGCGCGGCGGCAGCACGCTCACGCAGCAGCTGGCCAAGCTGCTGGTGACGGGCAGCGACCGCACGGCGGAACGCAAGCTGCGCGAACTGCTCTATGCGGTCGAAATGGAGCAGACGCTGGGCAAGGCGCGCATCCTGCAGCTGTACCTGGACAACGCGCCCTGGGGCGGCAACCTGTGCGGCGCCGAAGCCGCCGCGCGGCGCTACTTCAAGCGTCCGGCTCGCAACCTGGAGCCTGCGCAGGCCGTGTGGCTCGCGGCCATGCTGCACAAGCCGCATGCGGTGCTCGAACAATGGCGGCGCGACGGCCGCATCGACCCCGACCGCACCAAGTGGGTGGCCGAGAGCGTGCGCGGCATCAGCCGCAACCAGCGCGAGGCGTTGCTCAAGAGCGTGGCGGCCGCCAAGTTCGCGGCACCCGAGGCAACCCCATGAACGACACCAGCACCTTCGGAGAGACTGACGAGGTCGAAGCCATCGAGCGCGCCACCGTCGCCGCCGTGTCGCCCCTTGCGGTCGAAGAGCTCGACGGCTGGTTGTTGCCGTTCGACGATGGCACCGTCAAGCGCGCGAGGTCGGCCGTTCCGCTGCACCGGGGGGCCGTGAGCGACAGCACGCTCGACCGCATCGAGGCCCGCTACGACAGCCACCAGTTCGTGCCCGCGTTCCGCCTGGCCGACACCGCCTGCTTCGACCCATTGCGGGCCGAACTGGAGCAGCGGCATTACGTGGGCGATTCGCCCACCTGCGTGCAAATCGGCTCGGCAAGGCGCATGCGGCAGGTGGCCCCGGCCGACGCGGCGCTGGCCGACGTCGATGCCGCACCCGACGATGCCTGGGCCACGCTGTTTCTCGGCGAGGGCTTCGATCCGGTCGATGGCGCGCATCGCGTGCGGGCGCTGTCCCGCGCCAAGGGCTCGCTCTACGCCAGCGTGCGCGAGGGGCGCCGCACCGTCGCGGCGGGCGCCATGGCCTTCGGCCACGGATGGGCCAGCGTCCATGGCATGCGCACCGAGCAGTCGCAGCGCGGCCGGGGCCTGGCCGGACGCGTGCTGGCCGGGCTGGCGCAGGCCGCGCTCGAACGCGGCTTCGAACGCGTGTTCCTGCAGGTCGATGCGCACAACATGCCGGCCCATGCGCTCTACCGGCGCGCCGGTTTTTCCACGCAGTGGCAGTACCGCTACTGGCAGCGGCAGCAGTGGCCGCGCTGATTTCGTAGCCTGAAACCGGCACCCCCACGGGTGGCGCGGTCGGGGCGTTAGTGCCACCATGGCCGCATGAAGAACGCAAACCACCCCACCGATCCCGTGGCCACGCCGCGCGGCATCGACCACATCGTGGCCGGTGTTTCCACCAGCGATGGCGACGGCGTCAAACTCACCCGCGTGCTGCAGCAGCCGCTGCAGAAGCGGCTCGACCCCTACCTGATGCTCGACGCCTTCGGCAGCGACAACCCGGGCGACTACATCGGCGGCTTTCCCAACCATCCGCACCGGGGCTTCGAAACCGTGACCTACATGATTGCGGGCCGCATGCGCCACCGCGACAGCGCAGGCCACGAGGGGCTGCTGCAAAACGGCGGCGTGCAATGGATGACGGCCGGCCGCGGGCTGGTGCACAGCGAGCTGCCCGAGCAGGAAGAAGGCCTGATGGAAGGCTTTCAGCTCTGGCTCAACCTGCCGGCCAGGGACAAGATGCGAGAGCCCTGGTACCGCGACATCCAGAGCGAGGAAATTCCTGAATACACCACCGCCGCGGGCGTGCACGTGCGCGTGATCGCGGGCGAAAGCCACGGCATCGAAGGCGCGGTGCGGCGCGAGCAAACCGAGCCGCTGTACCTCGACCTCAGCCTGCCGCCCGGAGCCGAGTTTGCGCAGCCCTTGCCCGACGACCACAACGCGCTGGTGTATGTGTACCGCGAGTCGGTGTGGATTGCGGGCAGCGAGGTGCCGACGCGCCGCATGGCTATTCTGGCGAACGACCCGGGCAGCGACGGCGTGGTGCTGCGCGCGGGTGCCACCAACCACAGCCCTGCGCGCGTGCTGCTGATTGCCGGCAAGCCGCTGAACGAGCCCATTGCCCAATACGGCCCCTTCGTGATGAACACGCAGGAGCAGGTGAAAGAAGCGGTGCACGATTTTCAGAACGGCAAATTCGGATGACGCTGTAGTCGCAGGCCTACCGAAAATCGGCACCGTCCGCAGGTCACAGGCGCGCGGGCTCGGCATAGATTGCCGTCATGCCCTCCAGCACGCCCCCTCCGACAGCCGCGACCAAAGCCCCCAAAGTCCGCAAGGGACAGGCACCCGAGACATTGAAGCGCGAGCAGTTTCACGAGCGCTTCATGCAGCCGTTTCGCGACCCCGCCTTCGAAGCCGAGAAAGAAGCACTGCAGCGCATCGAACTCGTCGCTTGGGAGGCCTACCAGGAGGGCCGCAAGGCGCCCGTCACTCGCAAGGCCGGCCCGGGCTATGCCGACCCTGACTACGACCTCTCCGTCGACTGGCTCGAAGCCAAGGCGCGCATCGATGCGGCCCAGGCGTCCTGGCGCAGTCCGCAGACGCGGTCGCGCGTGCTGCTGGTCAACGGCTCGCCGCGCAACGACGGCACCTGCCCCGGCGAAATTTCGAAGACGTGGCGGCTGGTGCAGCTCGCGCGCGAGGTGCTCGAGGGCTGCGGCATAGAGGCCGACGTGCTCGACCTGAGCCTGCTCACCTCCGACTACGGGCGCCACATTCATCCGTGCAAAGGCTGCGTTTCCACCGCCATGCCGCTGTGCCACTGGCCCTGCAGCTGCTATCCCAACCACTCGATGCGCCAGACCGGCGACTGGATGAACGAGATCTACGAACGCTGGGTGGCCGCGCACGGGGTGATCGTGTTCACGCCCACGCACTGGTACCAGTCGGCCAGCCCGCTCAAGCTCATGATCGACCGGCTGGTGTGCGCCGACGGCGGCAATCCCGATCCCACCAGCACCCACGGCAAGAAGCCCGAAGAAGCGAAGGCGCTCGAACTCGAGGGCTGGGGCTATCCCAAGCATCTTGAAGGCCGCGTCTACGGCGTGGTGGTGCACGGCGACGTGGCCGGCGTGGAGAGCGTGCGCCGCAACCTGTCGGACTGGCTCGACTGGATGGGGCTGATCGATGCCGGCTCGCAGGCCCGCTTCGACCGCTACATCGGCTACTACGAGCCCTATGCCACCAGCCACGACGCCCTGGACGCCGACGAAGACGTGCAGGAAGAGGTGCGCAACGTGGCGCGCGCCGTGGCGTTGGCGGTGGGCGAGATGCGCACCGGCAAGCTGCAGTCGCCCGACCGTGGATTGAAGCCTCCAAGGCCCAAATAAATCACGCTTCGAGCGGTGGAGCCCGTTCGGTTCATGATTCTTTGCGCACGCTCACTTTCGGCTCACCTGGGAGATACAGAGGTCTTCCACACTTCGCTTCACCTGCTGCCCATTGGCGGCGGGCTTCTTCGAAAGGAAGCACTTCTCATGATCTCTCTTCGCCAACGCATCGTCTGGGCCAGCCTTCTCGGCTCGGCCGCCCTCGCCTCTTCGGGCGCCTTTGCACAGGCCCCGGCTGCGCCCGCGACCTCCGCCACCCCGCCCGCCGCCGTTGCGCAAGCCGACGGCGCGGCACCCAAGGCGCAGCACAAGCGCATGGACCCCGCCCAGCGCATGGAGCGCATGCAAGAGCACCGCGCCAAGCGCCTGGCCGCGCTGAAGGAAAAGCTCAAGCTGACCTCCGCACAAGAAAGCGCATGGGCCAGCTTCACGACGGCCACCCAGCCGCCGGCCGGTGCCCGCCCGCAGCGCATGGACCGCGCGGAATTTGCCAAGCTGACCACGCCCGAGCGGCTGGAGCGCATGCAGGCCCGCCAGGCCGAGCGCAGCGCAAGGTTCGCCAAGCGCGCCGAAGCCACCAAGACCTTCTATGCCGCGCTGACGCCCGAGCAGCAGAAGACCTTCGACGCGGAAACGGTGCATGCCGGCATGCACGGGCATCGCGGCCACCGCGGTCATCACGGCCATGGCGACGCCGGCCACACCGCGGCACCTGCCAAGAGCTGAACGCCGCGCCTGAAGGCGCCTGACAAGGCGCACGCATGAAAAAGCCCGCCATGCAGCAGTGCATGGCGGGCTTTCTTCGTACACAGGCGCTTATTGCGGCGTGCCGGTCTTCTCGGTCGGGTTGGTCGGCACATCGGGCCTTTCACCCTTCTGGCCGAACTGCGGCTTGGTCTTGCGGGCCTGCTGGCTGACCTCGGCGCGCGACATCGCACCCGTGGGTTGCGGCATGGCGTTGGGCTGCGCATTCACCGTGGTGCTGGCCTCGCCCTTGGGCACCGGGTTGTTGATGTTGTTGCGGTTGTGGGCGCGGGCCTCGGCCTTCACCGCTTCGCGCGAATTGGGCATGCTCGCATCGGGCCGTTGCGGCGGATTGGGCACGCCGGAGGGCGTTTGCGTGCTGGCCTGGCCGCCCACGGCCGGATCGGGCTGCGCGGGTATCGACGTGGCTTGCGCCATGGCGGCGCCGGCGGCGGCCATCAGGCCGGCCAGCACCGTGGCGTGAAAGACTGCGTGCTTCATGGTGTGTTCCTTTGCTTGTCTCTGCGGATGAACGAAGTAGAAAGAAGACGGGCCGTTACCCGGCCCTGAATTCACCGTAGGAGGCCCGTCATGGCGCCTGTGTCGGGGTGCGGCAGGCCTGCCTGTAGGAGCCGGCCCCCCTGTCGCGAAGGCCGGAGGCAAAGGCGGCAAGAAGGTGGCGCGTTCCTACAGGCGCGGGCGGCGCGGCAACGTACAACCGCAGAACAGATGTCTTCCTCCCCGATTCCACTCGCCGCCGCCGCGCCGACCTCGCTCAAGGTGATGACCGTGAACACCCACAAGGGCTTCACCGCACTCAACCGCAAGTTCATCCTTCCGGAACTGCGGGATGCGGTGCGCACGGTGGGCGCCGACGTGGTGTTTCTGCAGGAAGTGCTCGGCACCCATTCGCGCCACTCGCGCAAGGTGAACAACTGGCCCGAGGCGCCGCACTACGAATTTCTAGCCGACACCATGTGGCCGCAGTTCGCCTACGGGCGCAATGCCGTGTACCCGCGCGGGCATCACGGCAATGCGGTGCTGTCCAAGTTTCCGATCGTGCACTACCGCAACCACGACGTGTCGGTGGCCGGCCCTGAAAAGCGCGGCCTGCTGCATTGCGTTCTGCGGCTGCCCGGCCGGCCCATCGATGTGCATGCCATCTGCGCCCACCTGGGCTTGGCCGAGGCGCACCGCCAGCAGCAGCTGGAGCTGCTGTGCCATATCGTGCGCGACGAAGTGCCCGCCGATGCGCCGCTGATCGTGGCGGGCGACTTCAACGACTGGCGCGGGCGCGCCCACCGGGTGCTCGAAGAAGGCGCCGCACTGCGCGAAGTGTTCGTGAGTGCGAACGGCGCGGCCGCCAAGACTTTTCCGTCGCGCTTTCCGCTGCTGTCGCTCGACCGCATCTATGTTCGCAACGCGGGCGTTCATGCGCCGGTGGTGCTGCCGCGCAAGCCCTGGTCGCACCTGTCGGACCATGCGCCGCTGGTGGCGAACATCGACCTTTGAAGATGGTGGCCGACATGGACCAGAGAGCCCGCTGGGTCGGTGGCAACAGCATTTCATTGCTGGAGAACGGCGAGGAGTTCTTTCCGCGCGTGTTCGACGCTATTCGCCAGGCCAGGCGCGAGGTGATCATCGAGACCTTCATCCTCTTCGAGGACAAGGTTGGCATGGCGCTGCATGCCGCCATGCGCGCGGCGGCCCAGCGCGGCGTGAAGGTCGATGTGCTGGTCGACGGCTTCGGCTCGCCGGATCTTTCGCGCGAGTACATCGAAGGCCTGAGCTCGGTCGGCGTGAAGATGCGGGTGTTCGATCCGGGCAAGCGCATCCTGGGTCAGCGGCTCAACGTGTTTCGCCGCATGCACCGCAAGATCGTGGTGGTCGACGGCGAGCTGGCGTTCGTCGGCGGCATCAACTATTCGGCCGACCATCTGCTCGACTTCGGCCCCAAGGCCAAGCAGGACTACTCGGTCGAGCTCCGCGGGCCGATCGTGGCGCAGATCCACCAGTTCGTGCTGCGTGCCATTGCACTCGGCGACAAGGGGCCGCGCTGGTTTCGGCGCCGCCTCAAGCAGGCGCCGCCTGTGGCGCGGGAGCACGTGGGCGAAGTGGAGGCGATGTTCGTCACGCGCGACAACCGCCGCCATACCAACGACATCGAACGCCAGTACCTGGCCGCCATCCGCGCCGCGCGACGGCGCATCGTGATTGCCAATGCGTATTTCTTTCCGGGCTACCGGCTCATCAAGGAACTGCGACGCGCCGCGCGCCGCGGCGTGGATGTGCGGCTCATCCTCCAGGGCGAGCCCGACATGCCGATCGTCAAGACGGCGGCGAGCATGCTCTATCACCACCTGCTGCATTCGGGCGTACGCATCTTCGAATACTGCGACCGACCGCTGCACGCGAAGATCGCGCTGATCGACGACGACTGGAGCACCGTGGGTTCGAGCAACCTCGATCCTCTGAGCCTCTCGCTCAACCTGGAAGCCAACGTGATCGCGCGCGACAAGGCGTTCAACGAGTTGCTGTGGCAGCGCATGGACACGCTCATGCGCGAGAGCTGCAAGCTGATTCGCGAGGACGACCTGGAGAGCGAATGGAGCGGCTGGCGGCTGGTGCGCAGCTTCTTCATCTTCCACTTCTTGCGCTGGTATCCCTCGTGGCTGGGCTGGTTGCCGCGCCAGGTGCCGCGCCTCACGCTGGCCCAGGCCACCGACCTTGCCGAAAAGCGCGACCAGCGCGAGAAGACCGGCGACAACGGTGCCACCCAGACGACGGAAGCGGCATGACCCGGCGGGCTGATCACCGGGCGAACCAGGCTGCGAACTGCGCGGCGGCTTTCCCATGAGCACCATGAGCCTCGCGCACCGCCCGTGGTGGCCCTGGGTGCGCCGCATCGCGGTGTGGGGTTTCTTCGGCCTGATTGCGTGGCTGCTCGTAAACCAGGCGCGCGCCATCGACTGGCAAGAAGTGTTCGACGCCATGCGCGCGCTGCCTGCTTCAACGCTGCTGCTGGCGGGCGCGCTGGCGGCCGGCAGCTTTGCCACCTACAGCACGTACGACCTGCTGGGGCGGTATCTCACCCGCCACCGGCTCCGCGCATCAAGCGTGATGGGGGTCACCTTCATCAGCTATGCCTTCAACTTGAACCTGGGTTCGCTGGTGGGCGGCGTCGCGTTTCGCTACCGGCTCTATTCGCGCCTGGGGCTTTCCAACGACACCATCACGCGCGTGCTCGGCTTCAGCATGCTGACCAACTGGCTCGGCTACCTGGTGGTGGCGGGCGCGGCCTTCTGTTTCTGGCCGATGGCGTTGCCGGACGAATGGAAGATCGACAACGGCGGCCTGCGCATTCTTGGCGCGGTGCTGTTGTTGCTGGCGGCGGCCTATCTGGTGCTGTGCGCGGTGGCCAGCGGGCGCGTCTTTCGCATCCACCGATATCTGTTCAAGGTGCCGAAGCTGCGCATGGCCTTGCTGCAACTGGCCATGTCGTGCCTGAACTGGTCGCTCATCGGCGGCGTGATCTGGGTGCTGCTGCAGGGCGAGGTGGCTTACCACCAGGTGCTCGCGGTGCTGCTGGTCGCCGCGGTGGCGGGCGTGGTCACGCACGTGCCGGCGGGCCTTGGCGTGCTGGAAGCGGTGTTCATCGCCCTGCTCTCGCACCAGGTGCCGCAGGGCAAGCTGCTGGGCGTGCTGCTGGTGTACCGGGGGCTTTATTACCTCTTGCCGCTGGCCGTTGCCACCGTGGCCTACTTCGTGACCGAACTGCGCACCCGGCGCTTGCGCGCGACCACGCGCTGAGCGTTCTTGTTCTTTTTCTAGAAGTGATAGGTGTAGCGCAGCCGGACAAAGTTTTCGCCCGGGTTCGGCTTCTTGATGCCGGCGTTCGAAAAGTGCTGCAGCCGCAGCGTGAGTTCATGCCGGCCGTTCTCGCCAAAGCTGCGTCCCACGCCCAGCACCTCGGTGAACTGGAATGCGGTGCTGAAGGTGCGGTCGGGCGTCTTGTAGAGGTGGTCCATGACCGTGCCGCCCACGCCGCCTTCGGCGAACCAGGGGGAACTGCCGCCGCCGAAGCGGTAGCGCCAGGTGTAGATGGCGCCAATCTGCGTGTAGTTGCGCGAGCCGCTGCCGAGCGCCGGCGCATGCCACTGGCTGATGAACAGGTCCCAATAGGAAGTCAGCGCGCCTTCGTGCACCGGCTGGCGCAACGACCAGGGCAACGTGACGCCCACGGTGGCTGAATTGGTGGCCCCTTTGTCGCCATGCGGTGCACGGCCGCCCTCGAAATAGATGCCGCGTGCGCTGTCTTCGAACGCATGAGCCTCGGTGCCCAGCAGGCAGAGAATGCCTGCGAACACGGCAGCCCCGAGGGACGCGGACGGTTGTACTTTCATGATGTGGGTTTTGAAAGCAAATGATGGAAAGGAAGGAAATAATTACTTTCCGCCCCGTTCCGCGCCGCCGCGCGAGGCTATTGCCATGTCAAAAGGTAGGACTTGTTCAACATTCCTGCAGAGTTGAATTTGTTGCACTGCAACAAATTACGCCGTCGAAGCCTATAGTGGGTGTTCGTTCATCCCCCCATAGATCGGTCTTCGCCCCATGTCGTCTCTTACCTCTGCTGCCCGTTTGGCCAGCCCGCTGATGTTGTGGGCCGACGTGGCCTTGAAGACCCAGGAAATGCTGCTGTCTTCCGGCTCGGTGATTCACATGCGCACCGAACGCATGGCCAAGGCGGGGCTCGCCCCCAGCGCGGCAGATCTGGCCGAGTTCCAGCTCATGGGCGACGAAAAGCTCGCCGCCGCGGGCAAGGCAGGCGCCGCCATGGTCAGGCAGTGGCACAGCAGCCATGTGTCGCTGCCCAGCCGTGTGCTGCAGCAATGGTTTTTGAGCGCGGGAGCTTTTCTTTCGATGGCCGGCAGCATCACGCCCGCACAGGCGGCGGTGCGAGGCGACGCCTTCATCAAGGCCACGACCCTCGCGGTCAGCTCGGCCGGCCAGCTCTCGGGTGCGGCGGTTCGCATTGCGCGCGAAGGGCTGAAGCCGATCCACGCGACGGCCACGTCGAACGCCCGGCGCCTGGCCGAGTTGCGCGCCTGACTGGGCAGCGCGCCCGTCAGCCGCGCGCCGGCACCAGCGTGACCAGCGTGATTTCAGACGGCGCGCCAAAGCGCTTGGGCGGCCCCCAATAGCCCGTGCCGCGGCTCACGTAGATCCACATGTCGTGCAGCCGGTGCAAGCCCGCGGTGAAGGGCTGCTGCATCGGCACGAACAGGTTCCACGGAAAGAACTGCCCGCCGTGCGTGTGGCCCGACAGCTGCAGCTGGTAGCCGGCCCGTGCCGCGAGCGGCGCGCTGCGCGGCTGGTGGGCAAGCAGCACGCGCGTGTGCACCAGTGGCGGCGCGTCGTACAGCGCAAGATGCGGATCGCTTTGGTGCGAGGGATCGAAATGGCCGGCGGTGAAGTCGGTCACCCCGGCCAGCACCAACTGGCTTTCGAACAGTTCTTCGTCGTTCTGCGCGCCGCGCACATTGCGCGTCTGCAGCACCACGTGCTCGTTGAGCAGCACCTTCAGCCCGAGCCGGCGCAGTTCATCGATCCATGCATGCGCGCCGGCGTAGTACTCGTGGTTGCCCGTCACCACAAAAGTACCGTGCCGCGCGCGCAGCCCGGCCAAGGGCGCGATGTGCTCGCGCAGCTCGGCCACGGTGCCGTCCACCAGGTCGCCGGTGATCGCAATGGCATCGGCGCCGAGCCGGTTCACCGCATCGACGATGCGCTGGATGTAGTCGCTCCGGATCGTCGGCCCCACGTGGATGTCGCTGAGCTGCGCAATCGTGAAGCCCTCGAGCGCGGAAGGCAGCCCTTGAATGGGAACCTCGACACGCTTGACGGCCGCCGTGCGGCGCGCGTTGAGAAAACCGACAAAAGAGGCCAGCGTGGCGATCACCAGCACGGCCATGGCGCTCCACGGCAGCACTGCGCTCCAGGGCACCTGCACGCGCCCCAGGGCGCTTGCCAGCCACGTGAGCAGCAGGCCCGCATCGCGCACCAGCGTCAGCACGAACATCGAGGAGAACCAGCCCATGCTGATCAGCCCGGTCCATTTGAGCGCGTCCTTCAGGGAGGCGTTGCGCTCGGAACGGCGGGAGATGAACGGCAGCGGAATCGTGAAGGCTGAAACGGCAAGCGCGACGAGTGCCAGCGGCCAGGCCGGGGTGAGCATGGCCAGCGCGGGCACCAGGCGCAGCGCAATGTAGACATGCAGGAGCGCGGTCAGAACGCTCAGGGGACGTATCGGCATGGGGGCAATGGGAACGGGCACTGCCCGGGAGGCAACATCTGCAAGGCGCATGCCGTGCATTCAAGACGCCGGCTGGTCCGCGGCGCGCTATTTTTTCTATAGCGTGTTTCACCCGGATAGCAGGCGTTGCGGACGAAACCGGCGCAGGAATGCATGCTCCGGCAGCGGGCCTGGGAGCCCGCCCCGCGTTCTACTGCACCGTGCGCGTGCCGGCAGATGCCATGTCGGTGCCCGCCGGCCACACAAATGCCACCTTGGCGGGCGTACCCGGCAAGACGTGCAGCGTTTGCTTGAGCGTGTTTCCAAGCAAGCGAGCCTCCACTTCATAGGTGCCCGGGTCGAGCCGGGCCACCATGAACGGGCCGCCCGACACCACGTTGTCGATCAGCGCCGTACCCCGGCTGTCGCGCACCGTGACGTGGACGTCCGCCGCGAACTCGGCGCCCTTGTGGTCCTTGATGGCGAATTCGAAAGTGGCCGGCCAACGCGGCGCCACGGTCTCCATCAGCTTGGCCTCGTCGCTGCCGATGCCGCCGCTCATGTATTCGACGCCGTGCGTCATGTAGATCGGCGGGTTGACTGCCGCATGCGCCGAAGAAAGCGCCGCGAAAAGAACGGCACCGCACAGCGCGGCGGCCGCAAGGGGCCGCCTGCGAAATGAAATCAGGGTGGTCATGGTCTGAATCCTTTCTTCCTTGTCTGCGTGGCGGAAGGCCACGGCGCCACTGTGCGGCGCACGGCTTAGACAAGGCTTAACGGGAAGGACCGGCGTCTGCCCCGACCGAGGCCGGGGAGTAAACGCGCCTAGCGCGCGGCGGAGGTCTGCGCGAACGCCTGCGTTTGCGGCGCGGGCGGCAGCACCGAGGCCATGTCGAAATTCGACGGCCACATGAAGACCGCGCGGGCCGGCACGCCGGCAATCACGGTCAGCGTCTGCGTGATCGTCAGGCCGCCGAGCGTCACGTTCACGTCGTATGCACCGGGATCGAGCCGGGCAAGCATGTAAGGGCCGTTCGACTGCGCCTCCATGATGGGGCGGCCCGTGTACTTTTCGCGCACCTGAACCGCGGCCCGCACCGGGAAGTTGCTCTTCTGCGTGCTGTCGTTGATGCCGAACTCGATGGTCGCGGCCCAGCGCGGCGACACCATCTGCATGAACGAAGCCTCGGCCTTGCTCGTGCCCCCGCACATGTATTCGACGCCTTGCGCCATTTGGATGGGCGGGTTCGAGAACGCATGGGCCGACGTGGTCATCGCCCCGAAGAATGCTGCTGTGCCGCCCAACACCAACGCAGCCATCGGCTGCCGGAGACGCAAAAGGTTCATTGCTTCGATGTCCTCGATCATGGGTGACGTGAATCCGTCGAGGATTTTGCTTAGCAAGAGTCGGGCTAGATATAGCGTTTACGAGGAACGATCCTCGCGAAAGTAGTGAACGCTATTGTTTTAATAGCTCGTGACGCCTGTATGACGGGCCGCGCGGGCGTTTGTGGTCTTCCTCTATGTGAAAACCCTGACAAACAACGCCGTACGCCCGATTCGGCGCGTTGCACGTGACCGGCGCCTACACCGGTGCATCGCCTTGCTTGATATGAAGAAGTTCGTACAGAAAAGGAGCTTCCAATGAACATCGGATCCAAGATCGAAGCAGTCAAGAAGATGGATGCGCAGCGACCGGACTTTCCAGGCGAGCACCTCGCGGTGCTGGGCGCGGGCGTTCTGCTGCTGTTGACGGCCGGGCGCAGCCGGTCGCTCGTGCGCCGGGTGTTGGCGGGCGCGGCAGGCGGTGCCCTGGTTGGCCGCGCGGCCAGCGGAACCGGCGGGCTGGCACGGGTCGCGCGAATGATGCAGGGCGGCTGGGGTGGGCGGCGGCCAATGCGCATGCCGTAGAGGCGGGTCTTATTCAGCATTCGCGGGCACTGATCCCGCAATATTAATTAATTCTTCTAGGTATCATCTAATTAATTATTCAATGTAAAAAATTTAATAAACGGAGGGTCTGACGGATTTTTGACAAATTCGGATCATGAATGACAGCCGGCGCCCGGGTGTTCCCGGGCGTCTTTTTTTCTAGGGGCGTTGTTGTGCACCGTACCTAGATAACCCATCTTTCGTTTTCGTGCGGTCACATTGACCTTGGAGAGGCATGCATGGTGGGCTCGGCGGCAATTGCGGCCCCCACACGAGGACTTCGGCAAGTACGTGATGCGGTAGCTTTTTTGCAACAACGCCGCTACCGCTCGCCCGCCGGTGTTTGCAGCCGCTCCAAGGCCTCTCACCGGCGCTGGACTACACGAATCGGCTAACCACCAACCAGGCTGCACAAGTTACTGTCCTGTGAATATTTACATATCTGAATTTACTGTCATTGCTACTTAAATATTAACGAAGTTGTTGACATCTTGGGGCCAAAAGGCAATTTATGGCCGCGCCGGTTATTGGCTGGGCCGTGAAGTATTTCCTAATGGAAAACCCGATGCTCCGAATTGTTAATTAAAACCTGGCATTTGTGAACTAATACCTTCAGGTTATTCGACCCAGCCAATAGTCTCCACGCCTGCCGCAAAAGTCGGCGTGCCACAGCAGTGGGTTGCCGGAAATGGTTTCCGGATCGACCGCATCGCTTGGACTAATTTGGAGCGAGGGTCATTACATGAACAGGTCATTTAGAAGCATTTGGAATGAGGCGCTTGGCGCCTGGGTGGCAGCCAGCGAGGTTTGCGCCGCGCGCGGCAAGAAGTCCTCAAGCGCCACGCTCGGCGCAGTTGTCTTGGCCACAGCGGCCTTCGGCGGCGCGTCGTCCGCCTGGGCCGCCAGCGAGTGCGGAACCGTTGCGGCGGGAGGAACCGTCACCTGCAATGGCGACGCGACGCCGGCGACGGATGCCAGCCCTTTTTCCAGCGGCATTTTCTACTCGGCCCAAGACGTGAAGCTCATCGTCGACGGGACCGCGGGCACAGTGACGGTTCAGCCGACAGTCGGGCTGATCGGTGTCGCCAACAGAGGCGGCGCAGGTGTCGGAACACGTGAAGTCCAGATCAATGGAGATGTGCACATCACGGTTCAGGCAAGCTCTGCAGGTGTTCCGATCTCCGCGGTTCAAGCCTATCAGCAGGCAGGCGGCAACGCTTTGGCAGTTCAAAACGGTGGCACGATCACCGGTGTCGGACAGGGCTCCTTCGGCGTGGTCGCCCGCGCCGACGGTGGCGGCAGCGCAACCGCGATCCAGAACGCCGGTTCGATTTCGACGGGCGGGACCGGAGGAGACGGCGTCGCGCTGTTCGCCGAAACTTACAGCACCGGTGCCGCCATTGCCACCCAAAATGGCGGGTCCATCACCACGAACGGATCGCACGTCGTCTATGCCTTAGCCCGCGGCAATGGCAGCGCTACGGCAACGCAGACCGGCGGCACGGCCGCCGCGTTATCAACGACCTTCGTCAACGCCGGCATCGTCGCCCAAACCTTAGGTAGCGGTGATGCCCGTGCCGTGCAAAGCGGCGGCACGATCGTCACCAACGGTCCCGGCGGGGCTGTCAGCGCCGTTGCGAGCGGCAGCGGCAATGCCACGGTGGAACAGAGCGGCGGCAGCACGACAGCCAACGGAAACGACGCAGTCGGGCTCGCGGCCGGCACGGCCGGCGCGGGCACGGCAACGGTTGTTCAAGCTGCGGGCCTCGCGGCTTCGGCAACTGGCACCAACAGCAACGGCATATCTGCCAAGTCGGGCGGAACCGGCCGCTATGTCGTATCGGCGGCTGGAACTGCAATCGGCGGCTCGGGGAGCACGGCCGCAGCAGTACACACTTCCGGCGCCGGCGGCGGCACGATCGATATCGCAGGCAGCGCCGTGCTCGACGGCACCCGCTCCGGCACTGCAATCCTGGATGAGACGGGGGCAGTCACCGTCACGACGGCCGGAACCCTGATGGGCAACATCCTGACCAACGCCGGGAACGACTCGATCAACCTGGTCGCAGGTTCTGTCGCCGGCAACATCGATGCTGGCGCTGACAACGACACCTTCACCTGGACCGGCGGCACCCTCGCGGGCGGCTTCTACGGCCAGAACGGCTCCGACACCGCCCTGGTGGCCGCCC